>NZ_JBFUGW010000289.1:0-7284 GCF_056402735.1 Rhizobacter sp. P3_C12 | reverse complement strand
GTGCGCAGCAGCCCGGGCAGGCGCGGCGCCAGCGGGCCGAGGTCGATGCCGTGCGGCGCAGCCTTCAGCCGGTCCAGCGTCAGGCCCGCGGGCCGGCGGCCGAAACCGTCGCCGAACGGCCCGCTGCGCAAGGCCAGGTCGAGCAGCCGCTCCGGGCCGCGGTGCACCGACACCGCCTGCAGCACCGCATCGGCCTGGTCGCCGGCGAGCTTGCGCACGTCGTCGGCCACCAGCGCGTCGTCGAGGGCCGCGATGTCGGCCTGGGCGCCGCGGCCCTGCACCAGCGCGGCCAGCCGCAGCAGCGTCTCCCACTCGGCCGGCGCGCCCGCCGGCGGCGGCAGCACGGCCGGGCTGTAGCGCGCATGGTTGCGCACGCTGAACTGCGGGAACGCGACGTCGTAGTGCGTGTCCTCCAGCGGCGACAGCCCGGGCAGGATCACGTCGGCATGGCGCGTCGTCTCGTTCAGGTAGATGTCCAGGCTCAGCATGAAGTCGAGCCCCTCCAGCGCCTTCGCCAGCCGCGCGCCGTTCGGTGCCGACAGAACAGGGTTGCTCGCGATCGTGATCAGCGCCTTCACCTGGCCCGCGCCCGGCGTCTCGATCTCCTCGGCCAGGCAGGTCATCGGCAGCTCGCCGTACACCTCGGGCGCGCCGCTGACGCGGCTGTGGTGGCGGCCGGTCACGATGCCGCGCCCGCGGCCCGGCGTGCCCACGGTGTTCGCCGCGAACGCCGCGGCCTGCGGGAACATCGCGCCGCCGGGTTCATCGAGGTGGCCGCTCAGGATGTTCAGCACGTCGATCAGCCAGGAGCAGGTGGTGCCGTACGCCTGCACGCAGGTGCCGAGCCGGCCGTAGATGCAGCCGCGCCCGGCAGCGGCGAGGTCGCGCGCCAGGCCTCGGATGACGTCGGCCTCGATCCCGCAGCGTGCGGCCATCGCGGGCGCATCGAACGGCTGCACCGCCTCGCGCAGCGCCTCCACCCCCGCCAGGTGCGGCTGCAGGCGCCCGAGCTTCACCAGCCCCTCGGCGAACAGCGTGTGCACCATCCCGAGCAGCAGGAACACGTCGCCGCCCGGGCGGATGAAGTGGTGCGCATCGGCGAGCGCGGCCGTCTCGGTGCGCCGCGGGTCGATCACCACCAGCCGGCCGCCGCGCGCCTTCATCGCCTTGGCCTTGCCGCGGAAATCCGGCACCGTCCACAGGCTGCCGTTGCTGGCCATCGGGTTCGCGCCCAGCATCAGCAGGTGGTCGCAGCGCTCGATGTCGGGCACCGCCATCGACAGCCAATGGCCGTACATCAGCCCGTTCGACAGCTGCTTGGGCATCTGGTCGAGYGTCGAGGCCGAGAAGAAGTTGCGCGTGCCCAGCGCCTTCAGCAGCCGCGGCATGTACAGCAGCAGGCCCATCTTGTGCGCCGACGGGTTGCCCAGCGTCAAGGCGACGCTGTCCTTGCCATGCGCCTCGCGCAGTGGCAGCAGGCGGCGCTCGATCTCGGCGAAGGCCTCGTCCCAGCTCGCCTCGACGAAGCGCGCGCCGCGCCGGATCAGCGGCGTGCGCAGCCGGTCCGGGTCGTCGTGCAGGTCCTTCAGCGCGACACCCTTCGGGCACAGGAAGCCGGCGCTGAACACGTCGGCCGCATCGCCGCGGATGGTGCCGATGCGGCCGTCGTCGTCGACCTGCACCTCGAGGCCGCAGCAGGCCTCGCACAAGGGGCAGATGCGCAGGGCAGTGCGTGATGTCATCGTCGTCTCCTGGATGCGGATCGTCGCCGCAGCCCCGCCTTTATGCGCCGTTCGAGCCCGCCTGTCCGTCACCGAGGCGACGCAGCAACTGCGCCGTCTCGGCATCGGCCGGGAAGAAGGTCTCCAGCGCCAGCTCCGACAGCGTGATGTCCAGCGGCGTGCCGAACACGGTGGTCGTGCTGATGAACGACAGCACGCCGACCGAGCTGCGGATCTGCAGCGGCACCGCGACCGCGCTCCAGTCGTCGCCGCCGGGCGGGCTGTCGTCGCCGGGGTAGGCCTGCAGCTCGTCGAGCAGCGCCGCGAGCACCGGATCGCCGCTCGCATGCACCAGCGTGCGCAGCCGCGCGAACAGGTGGGTGCGCCAGGCGTTCAGGTTGACGATCTTCGGCGCCACGCCGTCCGGATGCAGGCTCAGCCGCAGCACGTTGACCGGCGGCACGAGCAGGTGCGGCGCGACGCCATCGAGCAGCAACGCCATCGGCCGGTTGTGCGCCAGCAGGTTCCAGTGCCGGTCGACGGCCAGGGCAGGATGCGGCTCGTGGGCCCGCAGCACCAGCTCGACGGCATCGCGCGCCGCCTTCAGCGCCGGGTCGTCGAGCAGGCGCTCGCGGTACAGCGGCGCAAAGCCGGCGGCGGTCAGCAGCGTGTTGCGCTCGCGCAGCGGCACCTCCAGTGCCTCGGCCAGGTGCAGCACCATCGCGCGGCTCGGCGCCGCACGGCCGGTCTCGACGTAGCTCAGGTGGCGGGTGGAGATGTCGGCGTCGCTGGCCAGGTCGAGCTGGCTCAGGCGGCGCCGCTGCCGCCATTCGCGCAGCAGCGCGCCGACCGGCGTCATGCGGGAACCGCCTTGCGCTCGACGATGCGCGGCAGCCGCACCACCGCGCGCAGCCCGCGCGGCTGCACCGGCTGCAGCTCGACGGTGCCGGTGTGGCGCTCGACGATCTCCTTGACGATCGCGAGGCCCAGCCCGCAGCCGTTGCCCTCGTGCGTCGCGCGGGCGAAGCGGTCGAACACCCGCTCGCGGTCGGCCTCGGCGATGCCCGGGCCGTTGTCCTCGACCTCCAGCACCGCCTGGCTGTCCTGGGCCGACAGCCGCACCGTGACGACGCTGCCGTCGCCGGCATAGCGGATCGCGTTGTCGACCAGGTTCAGCAGCGATTCGCGCAGCAGCAGCGCATTGCCGTGGATCTCGATCGGCTTCTCGTCGCCCTCGTCGAGGCCGAGGTCGACGCCCGCATGCCGGGCGCGCGGCACCAGCTCGGCCGTCACCTCGCTCGCGAGCCGCCGCAGGTCGACGCGCGTGCGGCCCTGCGCCGCCACCGATTCGGGCTCGGCGCGCGCCAGCGTCAGCAGCTGGTTGACCAGGTGCGCGCTGCGTGTCGCGCTCTCGTGCACGCGGCGCAGCCGGGCCTGCAGCGCCGGGTTGTCGGTCTCGGTCAGCGCGAGCTCGGTCTGGCTCTTCAGCCCGGCCAGCGGCGTGCGCAGCTGGTGCGCTGCATCGCTGATGAAGCGCTTCTGCACCGACACGTTCTCGTGCACTTGCGCCAGCAGGCTGTTCAGCGCCTTCACCAGCGCGCGCACCTCCTCGGGGGCGGCCTCCAGCTTGATCGGCGCCAGGTCGTTCGGCGCGCGGTCTTCCACCTCGGCGCGCAGCCGGGCCAGCGGCGCGAGGCCGGTGCGGATGCCGCCCCAGACGATCACCGACATCAGCGCCACCAGCCCCGACAGCGGCAGCGCGGTGTCGACCAGGATCTGGCGCGCGAGCTCCTCGCCGCTCGCGCGGCTGCGCGCCACCTGCACCAGCATGCGCTGCGGCGCGGTCTCGTCGCCGAACGACAGGTACATCGCCGCGACGCGGATGCCCAGCTGGTGGGACTTCTCCTTCATGCTGCCGTTGTAGAAGTAGGTCTCGCCGAGGCGCGCATCGGTGACCGGTGGCGGCGGYAGCTTGTTGTTGCCGAGGATGAACTCGCCGGGCGGCGTGCTGACCATGTAGTACACGCGGTCGTCCGGGTCGGCCTCGATGATGTCCTGCGCGGCGCGCGGGAAATCGATGAACAGGCCGTTGCCGATCGGCTTGACCTGGCGCGCGAGCGCGCGGGTCGCGGTCTTCAGCGCGGCGTCGATCGCGCGGTTGGCGTAGCGGTCGGCGACGTTGTAGGTGACGTAGGCGGCGGCCAGCCACAGCACCAGCTGCGGCAGCAGCAGCCACAGCAGCAGGTGGCGGTGCAGCGAGCGGGTGCCCGGCGTCACGCCGGGCATGCGGCGCAGGGCCAGCTTGAACGGCGACAGCATCGTTCTCAGGAGGAGGCTTCGGCTTCCAGCAGGTAGCCGAGGCCGCGCACGGTGCGGATGGCCAGGCCCGAGCCGTCGAGCTTGCGCCGCAGCCGGTGGATGTAGACCTCGATCGAGCCGGCGTTCGCATCGCCGCGCTCCACCGCCCAGGCTTCGGCGATCTGTTCCTTCGTCACGACCTTGTCACGCTGCGTGAGCAGCAGGTCCATCAGCATCCATTCGCGCGGCGACAGCTCCATCGCCTCGTTGCCGATCGCGGCGCGGCGGGTGTCGCGGTCGAAGCTCAGCCGCCCCATCTCTTGCGCCGACGCGGTGGCCACGCTGCGGGTGCGGCGCAGCAGCGCGCGGATGCGGGCCTCGAGCTCGGGAAAGTCGAAGGGCTTGGTCAGGTAGTCGTCGGCACCGGCGTTCAGCCCGGCGACGCGGTGGTCGAGCCCGTCGAGCGCGGTCAGCACCAACATGGGCAGTGTCGGCCGGGCGGCGCGCACGCGCTTGAGCACCGTCAGGCCGTCGACCAGCGGCAGGCCCAGGTCGAGCACGCCGAGATCGAACTGCTGGCGCAGCAGCAGGTATTCGGCGACGGCGCCATTCGGGGCCACGTCGACCTCGAAGCCGGCCAGCGCCAGGTTGGCGCTGAGGGCATCGGCAAGGATGGCGTCGTCTTCGGCAAGCAGCAACTTCATGTGCGAAGCTTAGCGACTTCAGTGGCGAATCCGCATCGCCGGATACCCGAACGGCTTGCGGTGCTGGCACACTGTGTCGAACTCGATTCCGCCCCGGTGGCCCGCATGCACGACCACGCCGCACTGATCCAACGCTTCTACGAAGGCTTCTGCCGCCGCGACTGGTCCGCGATGGGCAGCTGCTACCACCGCGAGGTCCACTTCACCGATCCGGTGTTCGACCTGCACGGCGCCGATGCGGGAATGATGTGGCGCATGCTCTGCACCAACGGGCGCGACCTGCGGCTCGAGTACACCGGCATCCAGGCCGACGACCAGAACGGCTCGGCGCACTGGGAGGCGAACTACACGTTCTCGGCCACCGGGCGCAAGGTGCTGAACATCATCGATGCGAGTTTCGAGTTCCGCGACGGGCTGATCGTGCGGCACGTCGACCAGTTCGATTTCTGGGCCTGGTCGCGGCAGGCGCTCGGCGCGCCGGGCTGGGCGCTCGGGTGGTCGGGGCTGCTGCAGAACAAGATCAAGGCGAAGGCGGCTTTCAACCTGGCGCAATTCAAGGCGAAGAACCCTTCGTAGAAGAGCCGCGCACAGACGGCGGCAAACAAAACCGTTCGGGCTGAGCCTGTCGAAGCCCTGGCGGCATGCGAACAGACCCTTCGACAAGCTCAGGGCGAACGGGCAGTGCGTTACGCCATGCCGCCGTTGATCGAGATCACCTGGCCGGTGATGTAGCCGGCCTCGTCCCCTGCGAGAAACCCGACAAGCGCCGCCACTTCATCCGCCGTGCCGGCGCGCTTGGCCGGCACCAGCTGGCCGATCGCCTTGTCGTCGAAGGCCTGCGCCGTCATGCGCGACGCGATGATGCCCGGCGCGACCGCGTTCACCGTGATGCCACGGCTCGCCAGCTCCAGCGACAAGGCCTTGGTCGCGCTGTTCAACGCCCCCTTGGCCGCCGCATAGTTCGTCTGCCCGCGGTTGCCCATCACGCCGGCCACCGACGAGAGGTTGATCACCCGGCCCCAGCGCGTGCGGATCATCGGCATCACCAGCGGCTGCGTCACGTTGAAGAAGCCGTGCAGCGACACGTCGATCACGCGGTGCCACTGTTCCTCGCGCATCGCCGGGAACACCGCATCGTCGTGCAGTCCGGCGTTGTTGACGATCACCTGGATCGCGCCGATCTCGGCCAGCGGCAGCAGCGCCGCCTCGCAGGCCGCGCGATCGGTCACGTCGAAGCAGACCGCCTCGGCCGAGCCGCCCGCGGCGTTCAGCTGCAGCGCCAGCAACTCGACGGCATCGGGCCGCGAGTTGGCATGCAGGATCACATGGAAGCCGTCGCGCGCCAGCCGGCGCGCGATCGCGCTGCCGAGGTCGCCGCTGGCGCCGGTGACGAGTGCGCGCCGCAGGGCAGGGGTGTCGCTCATGGTGTCTCTCCCGGGTGGAGCACGACCGCGGCCCGCCCGTCGGCCACCGGCGTGCCGGCATGCTGCACGCGGAACGCGTAGAGCAGCTGGTGCGCATCGCCGGCCACGCGCTCGGCGACGACCTCCAGCGCCCCGGGCAGGTCGTGCAGGTGCAGGCGGTGGCAGTGCACGCCGCGCGCGCTCGCGAGAAAGCCCGGCGCGGCCGGCGTGCCGGTCGCTTGCGCGAGCAGTGCGCCATGCAGCGCCATCGCCTGCGCTGCGTACTCGATCGCCGCGGTGGCGAGCAGGCCCGACGCGGTGCGCAGCGGGTGATCGGCGGCACGGTGGCCGGTGGCGCGGCAGCGGATCGTCTGCGCGTCCCAGGTCAGCAGGCCGTCGAGCAGGCACATCGATCCGGCGTGCGGGATCAGCGCGGCGATGCCGGCGTGGTCGAGCAGCAGGGCCTCGTCGTTCATCACGGGCGGTGGATGTCGACGCGCAGCGACAGGCCGGCCTGGCAGTCGAGCGCGACACGGCCTGCTTCGCCGCGCGCAATCAATTCGAGCAGCGGCAGCGCGCGCGCCGCGGGGATCTGCTGGCGCAGCGCCTCGAGCCCGGCATCGCGGCATGGCGTCGACGGCTGCGGCGCCTGCGCCGTGATTTCCAGCCGCGCGATGGCGCCATCGCCCGTCGGCCGCAGCACCAGCGCGACGCCCAGGCTGTCGGGCAGCGGCCGCGTGGCCTGCAGCGGCTCGGGGTAGGGCGTGTCGCTCGCGACCAGCAGCACCGGCTGCGACGGCAAGCCATGCAGTTGCCCGGCCGCTTCGATCAGCCCGGCCGCGAAGCTGGTGTCGAAGCCGCACAGGCTGGTCGACGCGGCCCGGCCGGTGACGGCGATGTGCCAGTAGCCGGCCGCGGCGTTGTGCACCGAATTCGTGAAGCGCGTCGGCGACACCAGCCGGTCGTTGCCGGCGAGGGCCTCGCACAGCGCATGGCAGTTGGCGCCATCGCCGCTCGATGACGCGAACACCGTGGCGGCGAGTGCCGGGTCGATGCCGCCATTCCGGCAGGCCTCGTCGGCGACGGCCAGCGCGATCTTGATCGCCGCCCCGGCGCGGCGCCGCTCGGCGGCCGGCAAGCGGGCCGGCGGCGGCACGG
>NZ_JBFUGW010000288.1:0-7310 GCF_056402735.1 Rhizobacter sp. P3_C12 | reverse complement strand
CCCGAACCCAGCTTCCTGTCGTCGCTGCTCGATGACAACCTGCCAGCCCTGCTCGGCGGCATCGCCGTGCTGCTGCTCGGCGGTTTCGCGGCGTGGCGCTTCAGCAAGCGCGCCAAGCGCGACAGCGGTGAAACCTCGTTCCTCGAAAGCCGTCTTCAACCGGACTCTTTCTTCGGGGCGAGCGGCGGCCAGCGCATCGACACGCGTGACGCCGGCGGTGCCTCGTCGTCGATGAGCTATTCGCTGAGCCAGCTCGATGCCATCGGCGATGTCGACCCGGTCGCCGAGGCCGACGTCTACCTGGCCTACGGCCGCGACCTGCAGGCCGAGGAAATCCTCAAGGAAGCCATGCGCGCGAGCCCCGAGCGCCTGGCGATCCGCACCAAGCTGCTCGAGGTCTACGCCAAGCGCCGCGACACCAAGGGCTTCGAGCTGCTGGCCACGCAGCTGTTCGGCCTGACCGGCGGCCAGGGCGAAGACTGGGCCAAGGCCCAGGAGATCGGCCAGCAGATCGATCCGGAGAACCCGATGTACCGCCCGGGCGGTGGACCGGCCACCGGCGGTGGCGAAGCGCGTCCGTCGGCCGAGTTGCTGGGTGCGAGCACGATGCCGCAATCGGTGCTGCCATCGCCGTCCGAGTTCGGCACCAGCGGTTCGCACGGCAGCGGTTTCGACAGCACCGGCGCCGGCATGGACCTCGACCTCGACCTGGCCCTGCCGAGCGGCTCGGCCGTGTCGGCGCCGCACCTGCCGGAAGAGACCCAGCCGCTGCCGACCGGCGAGGTCGGCCACTCGCTGGACGACATGAGCTTCGACCTGCCGCTGGATCCGCCGCCCCCGCCGCCTCGCGCGGCGCCGGCCCCCGCACGCAGCGCGCCGGCCAGCGCACCGATGGATTTCGACCTGTCCAGCATCTCGCTGGACCTTGGCGATTCGACGATCCCCGCGCCGGCCGCCCCGCGCGCCGCCGCGGCAGCGCCCGCCTTGAGCAACGAGTTCGGTGACATCGACCTGGGCGACGCCCCGGACGACGGCTCCGACCCGATCGCGCGCAAGCTCGAACTGGCCGAAGAATTCCGCCAGATCGGTGACATGGAAGGCGCCCGCGACCTGCTGCAGGAAGTGATCGCCAAGGCGAGCGGCGCCACCAAGACGCGCGCCCAGGCCATGCTCAGCGACCTGGGGTGAACGAGCCCAAGCTGGCCCTCGGTATCAGCTACCAGGGCCAGGCCTACCGCGGCTGGCAGAGCCAGCCGGGCGGGCAGACGATCCAGGACCATCTCGAACGGGCGTTGTCGCAATTCGCGGCCACGCCCGTTCGCACGATGTGCGCCGGCCGCACCGATGCCGGCGTGCATGCGCTGAACCAGGTCGTGCACCTGCACGCACCGGTGGCGCGCGAAACCGAATCCTGGATGCGCGGCACCAACCGCTTCCTGCCCTCCGACATCGCGGTGCAGTGGTGCCGGCCCGTGCCCGACGACTTCCATGCCCGCAACAGCGCGCAGGGCCGCCGCTACGCCTACCTGCTGCTCGAGTCGCGCGTTCGGGCGGCGATCGAGTCAGGCGCCGCCGGCTGGGTGTTCCGCCCGCTCGATGGCGAGGCGATGCGCGAGGCGGCCGCCGTGCTGATCGGCGAGCACGACTTCAGCGCATTCCGCGCCGCCGAATGCCAGTCGCCGTCGCCGGTGAAGACGCTGCGCGAGATCCGCATCCGGCGCTTCGGCGCCTACTGGCGCTTCGATTTCGACGGCAATGCCTTCCTGCACCACATGGTGCGCAACATCATGGGCTGCCTGGTGGCGATCGGCGCCGGGCAGCGCGCACCGGGCTGGATGGGCGAGGTGCTGGCCTCGCGCAGCCGCAGCGTGGCGGCGCCGACCTTTGCCCCCGACGGGCTGTACTTCGTCGGGCCGTACTACGATGCGCGCTTCGAAATTCCCCCGCACACGCCGCCGATGGACTGGCTCCCCGGCGGCGCGAGCCTCGAAGCATGAGCGTGCGCACCCGAATCAAGATCTGCGGCCTGACGCGCGAGGCCGATGTCGATGCGGCCGTCGCGGCCGGCGCCGATGCGATCGGCTTCGTGCTGTACGAGCGCAGCCCGCGGCATGTGAGCGTCGAGCGCGCGGCCGAACTGGCGCAGCGCCTGCCGCCGTTCGTCACGCCGGTGGTGCTGTGCGTCAATGCCGCGCCGTCGCTGATCGAGCGCGCGACCGCCACGATCCCCAGCCTGCTGCTGCAATTCCATGGCGACGAGACGCCGGCCGAGTGCGCCGCCGCCGGCCGCCCGTTCCTGCGGGCCGCACGCATGTCGGGGGATTTCGATTTGCTAGACTTCGCCGCTCAGTACCCGCACGCCCAGGGGCTGCTGCTCGACGCTCATGTCGACGGGTATGGTGGAGGCGGAAAGGTCTTTGATTGGTCACTCATTCCTCGAAACGTGCGCTCTCCAGTCGTTTTGTCTGGTGGGTTGCATGCCGGAAATGTGATCGAAGGAATTCTTCGGGTGCGGCCCTGGGCCGTTGACGTGAGTTCCGGCGTTGAAAGCGCCAAGGGCATCAAGGATGCCTGGGCCATCCGCCGTTTCTGCGATGCCGTGCGCGAAGCCGACGCCCGCATCGCTGCCACTCCCACCTGAAGCGAGTCAATCCATGTCGAAATACCAGCAGCCCGATGCCAGCGGGCATTTCGGGCCTTATGGCGGCACCTTCGTCGCCGAGACCCTGATCCACGCGCTCGATGAACTGAAGGCGGCCTATGCCGAGGCGCAGCGCGACCCGGCCTTCCAGGCCGAATACGAGAGCGAACTGAAGCACTTCGTGGGCCGGCCCAGCCCGGTCTACCACGCCGCGCGCATGAGCCGCGAACTGGGCGGCGCGCAGATCTACCTGAAGCGCGAGGACCTGAACCACACCGGCGCGCACAAGATCAACAACACGATCGGCCAGGCGCTGCTCGCGCGCCGCATGGGCAAGCCGCGCGTGATCGCCGAGACCGGTGCCGGCCAGCACGGCGTGGCCACCGCGACGATCTGTGCGCGCTACGGCATGGAGTGCGTCGTCTACATGGGCAGCGAGGACGTGAAGCGCCAGTCGCCCAACGTCTACCGCATGAAGCTGCTCGGCGCGACCGTCGTGCCGGTGGAGAGCGGCTCCAAGACGCTGAAGGACGCGCTGAACGAGGCGCTGCGCGACTGGGTGACCAACGTCGAGAACACCTTCTACATCATCGGCACGGTGGCCGGCCCGCACCCGTACCCGGCGATGGTGCGCGACTTCCAGCGCGTGATCGGCGACGAGTGCCTGGTGCAGATGCCCGAGCTCGCCGGCCGCCAGCCCGACGCGGTGATCGCCAGCGTGGGCGGCGGCAGCAACGCGATGGGGATCTTCTATCCGTACATCGAGCATGCCGGCACGCGGCTGATCGGCGTCGAGGCGGCCGGGCAGGGGCTCGACACCGGCAAGCATGCCGCGAGCCTCAGCGCCGGTTCGCCCGGCGTGCTGCACGGCAACCGCACCTACCTGCTGCAGGACGAGAACGGCCAGATCATCGAGACGCACTCGATCTCCGCCGGGCTCGACTACCCGGGCGTCGGTCCGGAGCACGCCTACCTGAAGGACACCGGCCGCGCCGAGTACGTCGGCATCACCGACGACGAGGCGCTGAAGGCCTTCCACTACCTGTGCCGCACCGAGGGCATCATCCCGGCGCTGGAGTCGTCGCATGCGGTCGCGCACGCGATGAAGCTCGCGCCGACGATGCGCCCCGACCAGCACCTGCTCGTCAACCTGTCCGGCCGCGGCGACAAGGACATCGGCACCGTCGCCGACCTGTCGGGCGACAAGGTCTACGCCCAGCCCTCGCAGGCGGGCCAGACGGTGAAGGGGGCGCAATGAGCCGCATCGCCACCCGCTTCCATGCGCTGAAGAAGGAAGGCCGCAAGGCGCTGATCCCGTACATCACCGCCGGCGACCCGTACCCGGATGCCACCGTCGAGCTGATGCTCGCGATGGCCGAGGCCGGCGCCGACGTGATCGAGCTCGGCGTGCCGTTCTCCGACCCGATGGCCGACGGCCCGGTGATCCAGAAGGCCGCCGAGCGGGCGCTCGCGAAGAAGATCGGCATGGTGCAGGTGCTCGACTACGTGCGCGGCTTCCGGGCCCGCAACACGACGACGCCGCTGGTGCTGATGGGCTACGCGAACCCGATCGAGCGCTATGACCAGCTGCATGGCGCGGATGCCGGCGAGAGTGCGTTCGTGCGCGATGCCGCCGAGGCCGGCGTCGACGGCGTGCTGGTCGTCGACTACCCGCCCGAGGAATGCGAGGCCTTCGCCGCCCGGCTGAAGGCGAAGCAGCTCGACCCGATCTTCCTGCTCGCGCCCACCTCCACCGAACAGCGCATGAAAGACGTCGGCCGCATCGCGACCGGCTACGTCTACTACGTGTCGCTGAAGGGCGTGACCGGCGCCGGCCACCTCGACACCGACGCGGTGGCCAAGATGGTGCCGCGGATCCAGGCCCACGTGCAGGTGCCGGTGGGTGTAGGCTTCGGCATCCGCGACGCGCAGACGGCCATCGCGGTCGCCAGGGTGTCGGATGCGGTCGTCATCGGATCCCGCATCGTGCAATTGCTTGAAACCCAGACGCGCGACAATGTCGTCCCCGCGGCCGCGGCGTTCATCGCCGAGATCCGTGCCGCCCTCGATACCCTGAAAGGAGCTCCCGCATGAGTTGGCTCGAGAAACTGCTTCCGCCGAAGATGCAGCAGACAGACCCGAGCGAGCGCCGCACGGTGCCCGAAGGCCTGTGGATCAAGTGCCCGTCGTGCGACACCGTGCTCTACAAGAGCGACCTCGAGCAGAACATCAACGTCTGCCCGAAGTGCAGCCACCACCACCGCATCCGCGCCCGCGCGCGGCTCGATGCCTTCCTCGACGGCGAAGGCCGCTACGAGATCGGCCAGGAGGTGCTGCCGGTCGACGCGCTGAAGTTCAAGGACAGCAAGCGCTACCCGGAGCGGCTGAAGGAGTCGCTGGAGAGCACCGGCGAGACCGATGCGCTGGTGGTGATGGGCGGTGCGGTGCTCAGCATTCCGCTGGTGGCCGCCTGCTTCGAGTTCGACTTCATGGGCGGCTCGATGGGCTCGGTGGTCGGCGAGCGCTTCGTGCGCGGCGTCGAGGCCGCGGTCGAGCAGAAGGTGCCGTTCGTCAGCTTCGCGGCCACCGGTGGCGCGCGCATGCAGGAAGGCCTGCTGAGCCTGATGCAGATGGCCAAGACCAATGCGTCGCTGACGCTGCTGGCCAAGGCGAAGCTGCCCTACATCAGCGTGCTGACCGACCCGACGATGGGCGGTGTCTCGGCGAGCTTCGCGTTCGTCGGCGACATCGTGTTCGCCGAGCCGAAGGCGCTGATCGGCTTCGCCGGCCCGCGCGTGATCGAGAACACCGTGCGCGAGAAGCTGCCCGAAGGCTTCCAGCGCGCCGAGTTCCTCGTCAAGACCGGCGCGATCGACGGCATCATCGACCGGCGCGAGCTGCGCACGACGATCGCCCGCTCGCTCGCGATGCTGCAACGGCAAAGCGCCGACGCCGTGGCCTGAGCCGGCCCGGCTCCCTGCGCAAGGCGGCCWCGGCCGCCTTTCCTTCTTCTGAGACCGTCATGCCCACACCGACCACCCTCGCCGAATGGCTCGCCCACTGCGAGCAGCTGCACCCCAAGGACATCGACATGGGGCTGGAGCGCAGCCTGCTGCTGAAGCAGCGGCTGGGCATCGATTTCCAGGTGCCGGTGATCACGGTGGCGGGCACCAACGGCAAGGGTTCGACCTGCGCGATGCTCGAATCGATCGGCCTGCAGGCCGGCTACCGCGTCGGGCTCTACATCAAGCCGCATTTCGTGCACTTCGAGGAGCGCTGCCGCGTGAACGGCCGCAGCGTCGACGCGGCCGAGCTGATCCCGCACTTCGAGGCGGTCGAGGCGGCGCGCGCCGGCATGCCGCTGACCTACTTCGAATTCACGACGATGGCGATCCTGCGGCTGCTCGCGAGCGCGCCGCTCGACATGGTGATCCTCGAGGTCGGGCTCGGCGGCCGGCTCGACACCATCAACGCGATCGATGCCGATTGCGCGGTGATCACCAGCATCGACATCGACCACACCGCCTGGCTCGGCACCGATCGCGAATCGATCGGCCGCGAGAAGGCCGGCATCATGCGCGCCGGCAAGCCGGTGGTGGTGGGCGACCCGATGGTGCCGGCCAGCATCGTCGCGCATGCGGCCGAGGTGGGCGCCGAGCTGCGGCTGCTCGGCCGCGATTTCAACTACGCCGGCGACAAGCAGCAATGGGGCTGGGGCGGGCGCGACAAGCGCTTCAGCGGGCTCGCCTACCCGGCGCTGCGCGGCGCCAACCAGCTGCTGAACGCGTCGGCCGCGCTGGCCGCCTTCGAGGCCTTGCGCGATCGGCTGCCGATCACCGCGCAGGCGGTGCGCAACGGTTTCGCGTCGGTCGAGCTGACCGGCCGCTTCCAGATCGTGCCGGGCCAGCCGACGCTGGTGCTCGACGTGGCGCACAACCCGCATGCGGTCGGCGCGCTGGCCGAGAACCTCGACCAGATGGGCTTCTTCCCGCGCACCCACGTGGTGTTCGGCGCGATGGCCGACAAGGACCTCGAAGCGATCCTGCGCCGCATGGCGCCGCTGGTCGATGCGTGGCATTTCACCGACTTGCCGATCGCACGCGCGGCCGGCGCCGCCGAGCTGCAGCAACTGCATGAGCGCCTGGCGCTGAAAGGCCCGGGCCCGGTCGCTACATTCCGTCACGCGAGCCCCGACGAGGCACTGCGCGCGGCCATCGAGGCGGCGGACCCCGCTGATAGAATCGTGGTCTTCGGCTCGTTCTTCACCGTGGGCGGCGTGCTGAAGGACGGCATCCCCCGTCTCTCTGCCAAGCACCTGAGCTGATCGCTCGTTGCTCACCTGGAATCAGCTCTTCATGGGTCTGCTGTCCTTCCTGAAGCGCACGCCGGGCAACACGCCCAACAGCGCAGCGCCCGCCAAGTCCAAGGCGAAGGCGCCCCCGGTGGCCGAATCCCCCGACTCCGTCGCACAGGCCCGCACGCGCGCGCGCCAGCGGCTCATCGGCGCGGCCGTGCTGGTGATCGCCGGCGTGATCGGCTTCCCGCTGCTGTTCGAGACCCAGCCGCGTCCGTTGCCGGTTGACACGCCGGTCGAGCTGCGGCGCGACACCCCGGCTGCCGCGCCCGCCACGACGCCGGCCCCGGCCGCCACCAACGCGCGGGCCGCCGA
>NZ_JBFUGW010000287.1:0-7397 GCF_056402735.1 Rhizobacter sp. P3_C12 | reverse complement strand
GCCTGGCCCCGCTTGACGGTGCCACCCGGACGGACGCGGAAACGCTTCGCTGCGCTCTTCTTGGTCTTCAGTTTGGGCATGACTGCTCCTTTTTCGTTGCTCCACCAGGCGCCCGCAAAGAACTTGCGGTGTTGTTGGCCTGGAGGGGCTTCTTGCAACGCGCCGGTGACCAGACCGGCGCGCTGAACTCTCAAAACTTCGACGCTATTCGGTCTCAGCGCTTCTTCGGGCCGAGCACCATGATCATCTGGCGCCCTTCGAGCTTCGGCATGTTCTCGACGACGGCCACATCGGCCAGTTCGTCGCGAATGCGCTCCAGCAGGCGCATGCCGATGTCCTGGTGGGTGATCTCGCGGCCGCGGTAGCGCAGCGTGACTTTGCCCTTGTCGCCGTCTTCCTCGATGAAACGGCGCAGGTTGCGCATCTTGATCTGGTAGTCGCCCTCGTCCGTGCCCGGACGGAACTTGACTTCCTTGATCTCGATGACCTTTTGTTTGGACTTCGCTTCCGCTGCCCGTTTCTGCTCTTGGTATTTGAACTTGCCGTAGTCCATCAGGCGGCAGACCGGCGGATCGGCCTGCGCAGCGATTTCGACCAGATCGACGTCCAGTTCGCCTGCCATGCGCAGGGCTTCCTGGATGTTMACGATCCCGAGCGGTTCGTTCTCTACACCGTTGAGCCGCACCTCTGGCGCCATGATTTCGCGATTGAGGCGGTGCTTGCGCTCCACATTGGGAGTGCGACGGTCAGCAAAAGTAGCGATGGTTCTTACCTTTCACCGGACCCCGAGGCAGCGGAGCCCAAACTTTGGATGTCGATGAACGCCTGCGGGCAGGAGTTGCCTAACTTCAGGCCCGGTTGGCGATGTCGCTGGCGAGCTTCTTCGAGAAGTCGTCCAAGGGCATCACGCCGAGATCCTGGTTGCCGCGGGCACGCACCGCAACAGCCCCGATTGCCTTCTCCTTCTCGCCGACGACAAGGATGAACGGGACCTTTTGCAAGGAATGCTCGCGGATTTTATACGTGATCTTTTCATTGCGCAAATCACTCTCCGCCCTAACTCCTTGTTTTTGAAGTGTTTTCGCCACTTCCCGGGCGTAGTCGGCATGTGCTTCGGTGATGCTGGCCACCACGACCTGCACCGGCGCGAGCCACGCCGGCAGCGCGCCGGCATGATGTTCGATCAGCATGCCGATGAAACGCTCGAAGCTGCCGATGATGGCGCGGTGCAGCATCACCGGGTGGGCGCGGCCGCTGGTGTCGGTCACGTACTCGCCGCTCAGGCGTTCGGCGGTGTTGTAGTCGACCTGCATCGTGCCGCACTGCCACTGCCGGCCCAGCGCGTCCTTCAGCGTGTATTCGATCTTCGGGCCGTAGAAGGCGCCGTCGCCCGGGGCGATGATGAACTCACAGCCGGAGCGGCGCAGGCTCTCCATCACCGCGAACTCGGCCTTGTCCCAGAACGCGTCGGAGCCGACACGGTGCTCCGGCCGCGTCGCGACCTTGTAGATGATGTCGGTGAAGCCGAAATCCTTGTAGACCTTCTGCAGCAGCTCGGTGTAGGCCACGCATTCGTCGAGGATCTGGTCCTCGGTGCAGAAGATGTGGCCGTCGTCCTGCGTGAAGCCGCGCACCCGCATGATGCCGTGCAGCGCGCCCGACGGCTCGTTGCGGTGGCACTGGCCGAACTCGCCGTAGCGGATCGGCAGGTCCTTGTAGCTGCGCATCTGCGAGTTGAAGATCAGCACGTGGCCGGGGCAGTTCATCGGCTTCAGCGCGTAGTCGCGCTTTTCCGATTCGGTCACGAACATGTTGTCGCGGTAGTTGCCCCAGTGGCCGGTCTTCTCCCACAGGCCCTGGTCGAGGATCTGCGGGCCCTTCACTTCCTGGTAGCCGTTGTCGCGGTAGACGGCGCGCATGTACTGCTCGACCTGCTGCCACACCGCCCAGCCCTTGGCGTGCCAGAACACCAGCCCGGGCGCGTGCTCGTCGAGGTGGAACAGGTCGAGCTCACGGCCGATCTTGCGGTGGTCGCGCTTCTCGGCCTCTTCGAGCATGTGCAGGTACTGCTGCAGCTCGTCCTTGGTGGCCCAGGCCGTGCCGTAGATGCGCTGCAGCATCTCGTTGCGGTGGTCGCCTCGCCAGTAGGCGCCGGCCACCTTCATCAGCTTGAAGTGCTTCAGCCGGCCGGTGCTCGGCACGTGCGGGCCGCGGCACAGATCCTCGAACTTGCCTTCGCGGTACAGCGAGACGTCTTCGTTGGCCGGGATGCTGGCGATGATCTCGGCCTTGTAGTGCTCGCCCAGGCTCTTGAAGTACGCCACCGCCTCGTCGCGCGGCAGCACGCGGCGCTCGACGCGCTCGTCCTTCTTCGCGAGTTCGCCCATCTTGGCCTCGATCGCCGCCAGGTCGTCGGGCGTGAACGGGCGCTTGTACGAGAAGTCGTAGAAGAAGCCGTTCTCGATCACCGGGCCGATCGTGACCTGCGCCTCGGGGAACAGCTCCTTGACCGCATAGGCCAGCAGGTGGGCCGTCGAGTGGCGGATCACCTCGAGCCCGTCGGGGTCCTTGTCGGTGACGATCGCGAGCGCCGTGTCGGCCTCGATGCGGTAGCTGGTGTCGACGACGCGTGCCGCATCGCCCTGCCCGACGCGCCCGGCGAGCGCCGCCTTCGCGAGACCGGTGCCGATGGAGGCCGCCACCTCGGCCACCGTCACCGGGCCGGGAAACTCGCGTCGGGAACCGTCGGGCAACTGGACTGAAATCATGGGGGAGAGCTCCTGAAAACAAAAAAGCGCGGGGGTGAGCCGCGCTTCGAGAGAGATGACGAGTAAAGACGTGACGAGCCGCGGCCGACTAAACCTTCGTGGAAATCGGCGTAGTTCGCGGTGTCATAACCATAATGCCTTCCTCGTTCCTTGCTTGCTCTGCTCGTGGGAGCCGGGATTGTAGATCAGCCGGGGAAGATGCGGGGGCCCTCGACGCGCACCGCGTCGCCCACGCGCAGGCCGTTCGGCTGCGTGACGACGAACTGCCGCCACACGCCGCTGTCCAGTCGCACCGTGATGCGGAACGTGTCCCAGGCCGGCGTCTGGTTGCGCTCGATCTCGTTGCCGACGATCGCCCCGCCCACCGCCCCGGCGACGACGCCCGCGCCGCGCCCGCCCATCACCGCGCCGATCACCGCGGCACCGACGATGCCGCCCAGCACCGCCCCGCCGCCGGTCGGCCGCTCGTACTGGCGCAGCACCTCGATGTTGGTGACCTGGCCGCGGCCGTTGTCGTAGTACGAGTAACGCGGAGGCGGCGGTGCCTGCGGCACGACGACCCCCGCACCCGGTGGCGGCCCGGGCGGCGGCCCGTAATAGGGCCGCTCGTGGTACGGCCGGGGGTAGACGATGCAGCCGGACAAGGTGCTGCCCACCAGGGCCAGCAACGCGAGCCGCGTCAGCGCGAGCTTCGGGTTCATCGACATCTCCGGGCGCCGGACGCGGCGCCACTCCGGAGCAACGCCGCAGCCGGCACGCGGGTTGGCCGCCCGCGTGTAAAGAACGATGTCAGGCCTTGTCGTCCGGCCCGCCCAGCCAGCGGTACAGCACCCCGCCGATCACCGCGCCGCCGATCGGGGCGACCCAGAACAGCCACAGCTGCGCCAGCGCCCAGTCGCCGACGAGCAGCGCCGGCCCGGTGCTGCGCGCCGGGTTCACCGAGGTGTTGGTCACCGGGATGCTGATCAGGTGGATCAGCGTGAGCGCCAGCCCGATCGCGATCGGTGCGAAGCCAGCCGGCGCGCGCTTGTCGGTCGCGCCCATGATGATCACGAGGAACATGCCGGTCATCACGACCTCGCAGACGAACGCTGCCATCACCGAATAGCCGCCCGGCGAGTGTTCACCGAAGCCGTTCGACGCCAGCCCGCCGGCCAGGCTGAAGCCGGCCTTGCCGCTCGCGATCAGGTACAGCACGGCCGCGCCCAGCAGGCCACCGATCACCTGCGCCGCGATGTAGGCCGGCAACTCCGACGCCTTGAAGCGACCGCCGGCCACCAGGCCGATCGACACCGCCGGGTTCAGGTGGCAGCCGGAGATGTGGCCGATCGTGAAGGCCATCGTCAGCACCGTCAGCCCGAACGCGAGCGAGACCCCCAGCAGGCCGATGCCCACGTTCGGGAACGCCGCTGCCAGCACCGCGCTCCCGCAGCCCCCCAGCACCAGCCAGAAGGTTCCGATCAGTTCGGCCGCAGCCCGCTTCGTCAGGTTCATCATCACTCCCTTCGTTGTTGACAAGGGCGCTGTTGTGCGCCAGCCATCTGACGCCGTCAAGTCTTCAAGCGCGGGATGCGCGTCAGGAGGTCATCGCGGTCGCGCGTTTCTCGAACTCCTGGCGCAGCTGGCGCCGCACCTGGGCCGCCTTGCTGCGGCGGATCTCGTCCGGCGACACCGGCACCAGCGGCGGCACCGTGGCCGGCCGGCGTTCGTCGTCCATCGCGACCATCGTGAAGAAGCAGCTGTTGGCATGCCGCACCAGCTGCGTCTGGATGTTCTCGGTGATGACCTTGATGCCGATCTCCATCGAGGTGTTGCCGGTGTGGTTCACCGACGCGAGGAAGGTGACCAGCTCGCCGACGTGGATCGGCTGGCGGAAGGTCACCTGGTCGACCGACAGCGTCACCACGTAGCGCCCCGCATAGCGGCTCGCGCAGGCGTAGGCCACCTGGTCGAGCAGCTTCAGGATGCTGCCGCCGTGCACGTTGCCGGTGAAATTGGCCATGTCGGGCGTCATCAGCACCGTCATCGTCAGTTGGTGGGAAGGCAGGTTCATCAGCCGCGAGCTCCGTATTCCGAAAAGATGCCGAGTTCCACATGGCGGCCCGCCTCGTGCAGGCCGGCCGCGCGCAAGGTGGCCACCACCTCGGCCGGGGCCACGCAGGCGGCGATGGTGTCCCAGTAGTAGCGCCACAGCCGGGGCGTGCCCTCGGCCTTCGAGACGACGCGCGCCAGCAGCGGCAGCGCGCCGCGCATGTAGAGCTTGAGCAGTGCGGTGCTGAATCGCCCGGCCGGTTTGGTGATCTCGAGGATCAGCAGCCGCCCGCCCGGCTTCAGCACGCGGCGGAACTCGGCGCAGGCGACCGAGAAATCCTCGATGTGGCGCAGCGCATAACCCATCACCAGGAAATCGACGCTCGCGTCCGGCACCGGCAGCGCCTCGGCCCGGCCCTCGAGGCAGCGCACCTCGGGCGGCAGGTGCGCCTGCGCCATCATTCCCGGGCTCGGGTCGACGCCGATCAGCCGCTGCGGCTCGTTCGTCACGTGCAGGATCTCGTGCGAGACCAGCCCGGTGCCCATGCCGAGGTCGAGCACCTGCATGCCGGGCGCCAGGCCGGCGCGCAGCAGCGCCTGGCGGCGGTACCACGAGCCGGTGCCCAGTCCGAGGATGCGTTCGAGCCGGTTGTAGTCGCCGGCAGTGTCGTCGAAGGCGGTGCGGATGAAGCGCTCGCGGGCCTGCACGTCGCCATCGGGGTAGTAATCGTTCAGCGCGCTGTGCGGCAGGTGCACCACGGCAGGGCCGGGTCCGGGCGGCTCAGGCGAGAGGCGTGCGGGCGGAGCGCGATCGGGCATGGGCGGCAGACGAGGGGCCAGGGTCGGGCGATGGTACGGCCTGTGACGGAAGCCGCAAGCCGGCTCCGCTAAAATCGCGCACTTTGATCGTGCGGACCCCACTGCACGAGTATCCCGAGACCGCATGAGTTCAGCTGACATCTCTCTGTTGCCGGAAGTCGGCACGCTCCTGGTCGAGTCCCTCAACCTGGAGATCGCCCCGGGCGCCATCGACCCCGATGCGCCGCTGTATGGCGAAGGCCTCGGTCTCGATTCGATCGACATCCTCGAGCTGGCGCTGGTCGTGTCCAAGCGCTACGGCTTCCAGCTGCGCTCTGGCGACGAGGACAACCTGCGCATCTTCTCGTCGCTGCGCAGCCTGGCCGGCCACATCGCGGCACACCGTACGCAGTGACACGATGAGCGCACGCGCCCGCTGGGGTCTGGCCGCCGTCGGCCTCGGGGCGTATGCGCTGCTCGCGCACCATCTCGTGAGCCGCGACGCCGGCTCCGTTCCCGCACTGCTCACCTTGCTCGGGCCGATGGTCGGCGCCGYGCTGTGGGGCCTGTGGCATGCGGGCCAGCGGCTCGTCGCGCTGGGGCTGGCGGGGGTCGCCGTCGCGGTGCTGCTGAACGGCTCGCGGCTGCCGGTCTCGTGGCTCTACCTGGCCCAGCATGCCGGCATCCACCTCGGGCTCGCGGGGTGGTTCRGCCGCACGCTGCGCGCCGGGCGCGAGCCCTTCATCACGCAACTGGCGCGCCGCCTGCACAACCCGATGCAGCCGACCATGGTGGTCTACACGCGGCACGTCACGCTGGCCTGGACGATCTACTTCGTCGCGATCGCCGGCACCTCGTTCCTGCTGTTCGCTTTCGTGCAGTTCGCACTCGCCCCGCTCGCGGCCTGGTCGCTGTTCGCCAACGTGCTGACGCCGGTCTCGCTGGTCGCGATGTTCGCCGTCGAGTACCTGCTGCGCTACCGCCTGCACCCCGAGTTCGACCGCGTCGCCTTCCTCGATGCCGTGCGCGCCTACCGCGCGAGCGCCGCAGCCGCCGACACCCCGCGATGAGCGAGCACACCCCGCTGCCGCTGCTGGCCGGCGCGCCGCTCGACGCGCCGCTCGCCTGGCGCGCCGGCGTGCCGATCAGCCGCCGCCAGTACCTCGCCGACGCCGCCGCGCTGGCCGAACACCTGCCCGACGGCGACGCCCTGCTCGCCGTCTGCAACGACCGCTACCGCTTCGCGCTGTCGCTCGGCGCGGCGATGCTGCGCGGCCGCTTCAACCTGATGCCGCCGAACCACACGCCGGACATGGTGGCGCGGCTGCTCGGCCTGTTCCCGCGCACGCACGGCCTGCTGGAAGCCGGTGCCGGGCCGCACGCCCTGCCCTCGCTGAGCTTCGACGAGATCGCGCCCGGCCGCGCCGACACCATCACCGACACGCCGCGCTTCGCCCCCGGCACCATCGTCGCGCAGGTGCTGACCTCCGGCTCCACCGGCCAGCCGACGCGGCATGCCAAGCGCTGGGACCTGCTGGTCGAGAACATCCGCGCCGAGGCCGCGCGCATCGCCCACCACCTGGGCCGCGACAGCCTGGCCGGCGTGAGCCTGCTGGGCACCGTGCCGCCGCACCACATGTACGGCTTCGAATCGACGGTGCTGCTCGCGATGCTGGGCGGCGCATCGTTCGCCGCCGAGAAGCCGCTGCTGCCGGCCGACATCGCCGAGGTGCTGGCGCAGCTGCCGCGGCCGCGCGTGCTGGTGACGACGCCGTTCCACCTGAAGACGCTGCTCGATGC
>NZ_JBFUGW010000286.1:0-7438 GCF_056402735.1 Rhizobacter sp. P3_C12 | reverse complement strand
CGGCAGGCCGGTGCGGATGATCTCCTGCTCGTCCTCGAAGGCCGGCCGGGCATGCGCGTCGGAGAAGACGTCGAAATCCGATTTGCCGACCAACCCGTCGGGTGTCGCCATCCCGAACTGGAGCGCCTGCGCCGCACTCGATTTGATGAAGCGGGACTGCCTGTCCTTGAAATAGATGTGATCCGGTGAGTTGTCCAGCAGGGCCCGCAGCAGGTCGCGTTCGTCGACGCCCGCCGGGAAGTGCTCGGGTGCTGCCCTCACAGATGGGCCCCTGCGATGTCACGAAGCGTCAGCGCATGCAGGTGGTCCACCGGTCGGCTCATGGCGTCAGGCAGGCGCTCGTGCGCCGGATTCGGCCGGGCACAGCGCGGGCAAGCGTCGAGGGCTTCGCGGTGGACGAGATCGCAGCCCAGGCAGCACACCGTGCCGGCGCTTAGTTCGGCCGCGGCCAGCTCGGCGAACACCGTTGGGCGCATCGCCGACACCGTCTTCCGGCAATGGGGGCAATCTTCATGGGGAACGGAATGGCTGGCACAAAACATCGATGACTCCCTGGCACTGCGCGTGCCTTCTATGGTCGACATGTTCTGCTTGACGCGACCTCCCCATTTCCACGAAGAACGCGGCGAAGCAGCGCCAATTCCGTCATCGTGAAAGCGGCCTGTCTTATCTGATAGTTGGATGAGTCTGGATCGGACGTATCCTTTACTTAGCCCCAAGCACAGCATCGCATATCTGACAAAGAGGAATTCCCAGTGCTGAGGCGAGGCTGCTTTGCTGGGGGAGGATGCGCTGATGAAGAAGTCGTTCCGGTTTGCGGACTGGCCATTGCGCGCGAAAATGGCCGCACTGCTTGCAGCCACTTCGCTGCTGCCGCTGGCGCTGTGGGCATACGTGGATCTGCGGCAAGACCAGGCCCGCTTGCTGAATGGTGTCAAGGACGTGCTTGAGGCTCGTGGCGACCAGATCGTGCACGAACTCGATGGCTTTCACCGGGGTTACCAGCGTTCGGTCACCCAGCTGGCGGGCTTCCCCGAATCAGCGGCTTACTGCGCTGAATCACCGGATCGCAGCGCAACGCGGCGTACAGCGATGCTGGGGATCCTCTCGGCCTATCCAGCAAGCGATACAGGTATCCGCGGCGCCGCCTTGCTCGACGGCAGCGGGCGCGTCCTCATTGCCACGGAGTCGCCATTGATCGGTGTCGACCTCTCCGATCGTCCGACCGTGCGCGAGGCGATGCAGGGCCGTTCTGTTATTTCCGACCTCTTCATCTCGTCGCCTCGCAGTGGTTCCGTCCCGACGATTGCCTACCTCATACCGATCCCTGGGCCAAGCCAGCGCGTGGGGTGCATCGCCGTTCTGTGGGTGCATGCGAAAGCGCTGTGGGACACGGTCAAGGGATCCAATGCGCTCGCAGGCCCCGGCAGCTTCGCGGTTCTTTTCGATCGCGAAGGGATACGTATCGCGCACACCTATAGCGACGAGATCGTCTTCCACCCTGGTGGGGCATTGGATCCCGCCACCGTCGAGCGCCTCGTCACCGAACGCCGCTTCGGGGACAAGACACGAATGTTGCTCGAAGACGTTAGATCGTTCCCTGAGCAGTTCGACCGGTCCCGCGCTGCCGTGCCGTCCCCTGGCGTGTTCCGCGGTTTCGCCCCCGTCAATCAGACCTGGAACTACGGTGTCGCACGCCGGTTCGAGACGGTGCCATGGACAGTTTTCTACATGGTTCCTGAGGCTGCCGTCGTCGCGCAGATCACTGAGGCTACACGTGAGAGAGTGCTGATGTCGGCAGGGATCCTTGCTCTCGCCGCGTTCATCGGGCTGGTGTTTGCAGCAAGCATCCTGCGGCCCATTCGCGCGCTGGGCATGGCCGTGGAGGCCATCGCCAGCGGCGACCTGGCCGCCCGCATTCGGGGCCTGCGGGGCGACGAACTGGGGCAATTCGGTGGCAGCTTCAACGCAATGGCTGCTCGCCTCCAGGAGCAGGACACGGCGCTGCGGCAATCGCGCGATCAACTCGATCAGCTGGTGCAGCTGCGAACTGCCGAACTGACCCGCAAGACCCAGGATCTCGAAGCAGAGATCGTCGAGCGGGGACGCATCGAAGGCGCGTTGCGTGAACGCGATGTGGCCCTGCACCGTGCCCATGTGATGGCAAAGCTGGCCCATGTGATCACGCGACCCGATGGATCGTTCGAGGCATGGTCCGAGACATTGCCGCTGTTGATCGGGGTCGAGCCTGCCCGGATGCCTCAAAGCACCCGCGAGTGGATGAGCCTGCTGCATCCGGACGACCGCTCGACGTTCCGCAATACCAGCATCGCCGCCGGCGTTGCGGGCGTGCGTATGGACGTCGAGTACCGGCTTCGACGGGCGGACGGTATCGAGATCCATGTCCGCCAGGTGATCGAGCCGATTCCCAGAGTCGTCGATGCCGGCGGCAAGATGCGCTGGTTCAGCACCTTGCAGGACATCACCGAGCAGAAGCGAGCCAACGAGGATTTGCGCGAGAGCCAGCGGCTGCTGAAGGCCATCATCGACAACTCGGCGGCGGTGATCTATGTGAAAAACCTTCAGGGACGTTATCTGCTGGTCAACCGGCGCTATACAGAGCTGTTCCACATCAGCAACGAGGCAGTCGTCGGAAAGTCCGATCACGAACTGTTCGCTGCGGAGGTCGCGGATGCCCTGCGCAACGTGGACCAGCGCGTTGCCGCAGCGGATGCTCCACTGGTCGAGGAAGAGTTCGTCCCCCATGACGGTGAGCCGCACACCTATGTGTCGGTGAAATGCCCGCTGCGCGACCAGAATGGCAAGGTGTACGGCGTGTTCGGCATCTCCACCGACATTACTGATCGCAAGCGCAGCGAAGATGCCTTGCGGGCCAGCGAAGAACGCACTCGCCTGATCGTGGACACCGCGCTCGATGCCGTCGTGACAATGGACGGCACGGGGGCCATCACCGGCTGGAGCCCGCAAGCCGAAACCACCTTCGGTTGGACGAACGCCGAGGCGTTGGGACGGTCGCTGGCGCAGACGATCATCCCCGAGCGCCACCGCGAGGGTCACAGGCGTGGCCTCGAACGCTACCTTGCCACCGGCGAGGCCGCGGTTCTGAACAAGCGCGTCGAGTTGACTGCGCTGCATCGGGATGGCCACGAGTTTCCGATCGACCTGTCCATCACGCCGATTCGAACCGGAGCGACACCGGCCTTCAGCGCGTTCGTGCGCGACATCACCGATCGCAAGCTCGCGCAGGCGCGACTGGAGGCACAGCTGGAGCGACTGACCCTGCTGGACCAGATCACCCGCGCGATCGGCGAGAGACAGGACCTGCGCAGCATCCATCAAGTCGCGATGCGCAGCCTGGAAGAGCGCTTGCCGGTGGACTTCGCCTGCGTCTTGCACTTTGATGCGACATCCAACGCCCTGACGGTCATCCGCGTCGGCGCGCACAGCCAACCGCTGGCATTGGAGCTGGGGCTGGCAGAGAAATCGAGCGTCGAGATCGACGAGAACGGGCTGTCGCGCTGCGTTCGGGGCGAACTGGTCTACGAGCCAGACATCCGGCAGGTCGCGTTTGCATTTCCGCAGCGGCTCGCGCGGGGCGGCTTGTGCTCGTTGGTCATTGCCCCGTTGCAGTCCGAGAGCCGTGTGTTCGGCATCCTCGTGTCCGCGCGTCGGTCGCCGCAAGCCTTCAGCAGCGGTGAATGCGAGTTCCTGCGCCAACTCAGCTCCCATGTGGCGCTCGCCGTCCAGCAAGCCGAACTGCACGGAGCGTTGCAGCAGGCATACGACGACCTGCGCCAGAGCCAGCAGACAGTCATGCAGCAGGAACGTCTGCGGGCCCTTGGACAAATGGCCAGCGGCATCGCCCATGACATCAACAACGCCATCTCGCCCGTGGCGCTGTATACCGAGAGCCTGCTGGAACGTGAGCCGCATCTGAGCGAACGAGGGCGTGGCTACCTGGTGACGATCGCGCGCGCAATTGACGACGTGGCCGCCACGGTGGCTCGCATGCGGGAGTTCTATCGCCAACGCGAGCCACAGTCGCTGTCGACATCGGTGCGGCTGAATCCCTTGGTGCAGCAAGTGGTCGACCTGACCCACGCCCGCTGGAGCGACATGCCACAGCAACGCGGCATGGTCGTGCGCCTGCTGACCGAGCTGGATCCCGATCTACCCGCTATCTTGGGTGTCGAGAGCGAAGTGCGCGAGGCGTTGACCAACCTGATATTCAATGCAGTGGACGCGATGCCCGACGGCGGTCTGTTGACATTGCGAACACGCCGCACCGGCTCATCCGAGGACGCCCCGGAGACGGCTCGACGCTACGCCGTGGTGGAAGTCACCGACACCGGCACAGGCATGGACGACGACACGCGGAGCCGCTGCCTGGAACCCTTCTTCACGACCAAGGGCGAGCGCGGCACAGGTCTCGGACTGGCGATGGTGTACGGCGTCGCACAGAGACACGGCGCAGATGTTGAAGTTGAAAGTGCCTTAGGACATGGCACGACGGTGCGCCTGAGTTTCCCGATCCCGACCGTGGAACCAAGCGCATCGGCACCGCCGCGACCACAGGCGCCAGCAGCGCGGCAGCGCATCCTGATCGTCGACGACGATCCGATCATGCTCAAGTCGCTGTGCGACACGCTCGAACTGGATGGCCACGTCGTCACCATCGCAAACGGCGGCCAGGCTGGTATTGACGCTTTCGAAGCGGCTCGCCCACTCGTCGAGGCCTTCAATGTCGTCGTGACCGACCTCGGCATGCCGTACGTGGATGGCCGCAAGGTCGCCGCGGCCGTGAAGGCGGGCGGGAACACAACGCCGGTCATCATGCTCACCGGCTGGGGGCAGCGGCTCATGAGCGATGGCGAATTTCCTGAGCACGTGGATCGCGTGCTGAGCAAACCACCCAAACTGCGCGAACTGCGCGCGGCATTGGTCGAGCTGACCCAGGCGGCCACGGATTCGATAAAGGAGGCCCAGTGACCGAAGTACCCCAAGGTCGACTGCTCATCGTCGATGACGAGGTCGCGCAGATGCAGGCGCTGTGCGACACCCTGGAAGACCACGGCTACCAGGTCGTCGGTTGCACCCACGGAGAAGAGGCTCTGGTAGCTCTGCGCCAAGGTCCATTCGACCTGCTGCTGGCCGATCTGATGATGCCGGATCTGAACGGGATCGATTTGCTGCGGGCAGCGCTGCAAGTTGATCCGATGCTGGTCGGCATCATCATGACGGGTGAAGGAACAATCGGCTCCGCCGTCGAGGCGATGCAGACCGGCGCGCTGGACTACATCCTCAAGCCGTTCAAGCTGAGCGCTATCCTGCCAGTGCTGGGACGAGGCCTTACGGTGCGGCGCCTTCGGCTGGAGAACGCAGAACTCGCGCGGCGCGTGCACAAGCATGTCAGCGAGCTCGAAGTTGCGAACCGCGAGCTCGACGCCTTCACGCGCTCGGCCTCGCACGACCTGCGCGCGCCGTTGAACGTCATCAGCGGATTTGCGAAGCTGCTGGTGAGCGATCCAAGCGTGGAGTTGCCAGCAGAGCAACGCGGCTGGTTGGCTCACATCGAACGATCGGCGCAGCGCATGCACCAGTTGATCGACGCAATGATGCGTCTGTCGCGTGTGGGGCGGCAGACACTGACGATGCAGGCCGTGGACCTGGCAGTGCTGGTGCGGGGTGTCGTCGACGACTTGCTGCAGGAGCAACCGTTGCGCGTGATGCCACGGATCGGCGATCTACCTGAGATTGTTGCTGACGCGACGCTGCTGAGGCAGTTGTTCGTCAATCTGCTGTCGAACGCGTTCAAGTTCACCCGGCGCGCCGAGCGCCCCGCGATCGAGATAGGCTGCGAACAGCGCGGCGAAGAGCGGGTCTTCTTCGTGCGGGACAACGGTGCAGGTTTCGACATGGCACGCGCGCCCCGTCTGTTCGATGCGTTCCAGCGCTTCCACCGTGCCGAGGAGTTCGAAGGGAGCGGCGTGGGACTGTCGATCGCGCAACGCATCGTCGAGCGACATGGCGGACGCATTTGGGCGGAAGCCGCGCCAAGCAGGGGTGCGACCTTCTTTTTCACGCTCTCCGGAGCGGATGCCACTCAAGAATGAAGGCGGGAGGGAAGCTCATACTCTAGAGGTAGGCGGGGATCGAAAGCGATACGTCATGACCGCACACAGGCGCTTGCCTGCGCGACCGTCGACCGGGCGTCCCGGAGCAGATGGAGCGATCCTGCCGGAGAATCGCGAGCCAGCCATTCTGGATGACAACCACGAGGCGCGAAATGTACGTAGACCTTGTCGCTGAGCCGCAATACGAGTCCTTGATCGATCTACTCTGCGAGTTGCACGCCTACTACAACGAAGGCGCGGTGGTTGCCCGAGATGCCGTGCGGGAGCATCTCATTGACAACTTGCTGGGACCGAGCTCGCCACACCGTCTGATCGTGGCTACGGTGGACGGCAGCCGGGTGCTCGGCCTGGCCGCCATCACGCTTGTGTATTCGCTCGTGGACTTCGCGCCGGATATGCGTCGGCACTGCCAGCTGAAGGAGCTGTATGTGAGTACGGCCCAGAGGAGCCAAGGGGCCGGCAGGGCACTCATGACATGGGTTTCCCGGTACGCCCGGGACAACGGCTGCAGCCGCATCGACTGGCCGGTGAAGGCGTCCAACATCCGAGGAATGTCCTTCTACGAAGTCCTCGGTGCTGCGCTCGTTCCGGAAAGACTCAGCTATCGACTCTCGGAGCCAAACTTGAGTGCCCTTGCATACGGAGGCGGGGCCCGAGTCTCGCGCGACGGCGGTGCATGGCGGTGACGTGACGTTGGCGAACGTCGGCTTCGCGTTCGCCTGATGTGGCTAGGCGGAGGACCGCTTTAGGCTGGGTGCGGTCGATCAGACTCAGACGCCGAACGACCGCTCGTACCGAAAGGAGACCTTCGGCGCAACGCGTTGGGTCTGCTCAGACGCGTCCGAGCGGATGTGGGCGCGATGGCGGTGCTGACCTAGTCGAATGCACTTCTAGCGCACCCACATGAAGATTGGCATGCCGCGCGGGCCCACTTCCGGCCTTCAGCGCTTCCGCTGAGGCGTACTCTGCGGCTAGCGCTTGCTCCAGTGTCGCCTGCCCGTCGAGAGGTTGTGCGCCGCAACATCGCCTGGCGGCAATCACCGGATCGAACACACCCCATGCAGAAATCGGCCCTTTCAACCGCGCGAGTAGCGGGCCTCGCCGTCGGGCTGCTCGGCGTGACCCTGGCCGTACGCTGGGTGTTTCAGGTGGACGTCATCGCGCGCATCTTCCCCGGCTCCGAGCACGTGGGCATCGTCGATCCGCTGCTCTTCGTCGCGGCGAGCATCTGCCTGTTCAACGCTTCGCGCCCCTCCAGCCCGGCCGCCTGGCTCACCCGACTC
>NZ_JBFUGW010000285.1:0-7438 GCF_056402735.1 Rhizobacter sp. P3_C12 | reverse complement strand
CGTAGTAGGTGCGGGGCGTGGCGCCGTTGGCGTCGGAGGTGTGGCCGTCCTTCTCCTTGACGCCGTCGATGCCCTGGCGGCCGAGGCCGCCGCCGGCGTCGATCGCCATCATCTCGGACATGCACATCTTCGAGGTGTCGACGCAGCGGTTCAGGATGGCGTCGTACAGGCCCGGCGCGAAGCTCGCGTAGCGGCGCACCGGCTCGCGCTCGCTCGGCTTCTCGAGCTGCAGGTAGTCGGCGCGGGTCAGTTCCTTCGCGTCGGCCTTGGCGGCCTGCACCCATTTGTCGAACCCGGCGTTGTCCACGCCGTGGAAGCGAAAGCGCATGTGCGAGAAGCCGGCGCCGCTGTAGTTGGCCGAGAAGCCTTCGTAGTCGCCCGGCTTGTTGATCACCGCATGCAGCTGGGTCTGCATGCCCGGCATCGCGTAGATCATGCCGGCCAGCTCGGGGATGTAGAACGCGTTCATCACCGACGACGCGGTGATCTTGAACTGGATCGGCCGGTCGACCGGCGCGGCCAGCTCGTTGACGACGGCGATGCCCTGCTCGGGGTAGATGAAGAGCCACTTCCAGTCGAGCGCGACCACCTCGACCACCAGCGGCTTCACGTCGGCGGTGACCGGGCGCTTCTCGTCGATGCGGCTCAGCGGGCGGTATGGGTCCAGCGTGTGGGTGCTGATCCAGGTGATCGCGCCCAGCGCGATGATGATCAGCAGCGGCGCCGCCCAGATCACCAGCTCGAGCTGCGTGGAGTGGTCCCAGTCGGGTTCGTAGCGGGCCGCGCGGTTGGAAGCGCGGTAGCGCCAGGCGAAGGTCACCGTCAGCGCGATCACCGGCACGATGATCAGCAGCATCAGCCAGGTGCTGACGATGATCAGCTTGCCTTGCTGGGCGGCGATGTCGCCGGAGGGGTTCAGCAACACGGTGTTGCAGCCGGCCAGCAGCCCGGTGAGGAGCAGGGCGGGGGCCAGCAGGAGCCGTCGGCTCAGGGGCTGTGTGTGGGGTGGCATGCCAGGTTCTGGTAGGAGGGGCGCGCAAAATGCTTCCAACCGGCGCCCGATGGGCAGAGAATCTACGTTCAACGGCGCACTTCGGGGATTGGACGTTTTGTCCTATCGCCTGCGCTGCCGGGGCGTGGGAACCTCCAGACTGCCCCGACATTGTTCAAGACAGCGGACCGAAGCTTCATGACGACCTCCTCCCTGGACCCCAAACATCCGCACCCGACGACCGAAGACATCGGCCGAGACACCCGCCGGCTGCATGCCGCCCATGATGCGAAGGTCGCGCCCGGCGAGATCGCCATCGGCGTGATCATCGGGAGGTCATCGGAGTATTTTGACTTCTTCGTGTTCGGAATCGCGGCAGTGCTCGTGTTCCCGTCAGTGTTTTTCCCGTTCGAAAAAGGCCTCGAAGGCACGCTGTGGGCCTTCACGATCTTCTCGTTCGCGTTCATCGCGCGCCCGATCGGCAGCGTGATCTTCATGGCGATCCAGAAGCGCTACGGGCGCGAGGCCAAGCTGACGATCGCGCTGTTCCTGCTCGGCTCATCCACCGCCGGCATGGCCTTCGTGCCGGGCTACCAGAGCATCGGCTTCACGTCGATCGTGCTGCTGTCGATCTTCCGCGTCGGCCAGGGGCTGGCGCTCGGCGGCGCCTGGGACGGCCTGCCGTCGCTGCTGGCGCTGAACGCACCGAGCAACCGCCGCGGCTGGTACGCGATGCTCGGCCAGCTGGGCGCGCCGATCGGCTTCGTGATCGCGAGCGGGCTGTTCGCCTTCCTGTACGCGAGCCTGAGCTCCGAGGATTTCCTGACCTGGGGCTGGCGCTATCCGTTCTACGTGGCCTTCGCGATCAACGTGGTCGCGCTGTTCGCGCGGCTGCGCCTGGTGGCCACCAATGAATACGCGAAGCTGCTCGATGCGCACGAGCTCGAGCCCACCAGCGTCGGCGAACTCGCGAAGACGCAGGGCTCGACGATCGTGATCGGCGCGTTCGCGGCGCTGGCCAGCTACGCGCTGTTCCACATCGTCACGGTGTTCCCGCTGTCGTGGATCAAGCTGTATTCCACGCAGTCGATCAGCGAGTTCCTCGCGGTTCAGATGGTGGGCGCCGGCATTGCCGCGCTGGGCATCATCGCGTCGGGCAGCATCGCCGACCGGTTCGGCCGCCGCACCACGCTGGGCACGCTGGCCGCGGCGATCGGGGTGTTCAGCGGCTTCGCGCCGACGCTGCTGGGCGGCGGGCCGATCGGGCAGGACGTCTTCATCCTGGTCGGCTTCGCGCTGCTCGGGCTGTCGTATGGGCAGGCCTCGGGCGCGGTGACGTCCAACTTCGAGACGCAGCACCGCTACACCGGTGCGGCGCTCACCTCCGACCTGGCCTGGCTGATCGGCGCCGCCTTCGCGCCGCTGGTGGCGCTGGGGCTGTCGGCCCACTTCGGCCTCGCGTACGTCAGCGTCTACCTGCTGTCGGGCTCGGCGGCCACGCTGATCGCGCTGAGCGTCAACAAGGCAATGGAGATCAAGGACTCGGCTTCGGCTGCGTGAAGGCGCGGGCGGGGAGGCTGGGGCTCGCCGGTCGCAGCGGTCTTCGCCCCTGGCGGGGCGAAGACTCCCCTGCACTGACTGGTTTGATGGCCCGTCGCCGAAACTCCCGCCACTCACTTCGTTCGTTGTGGTCAAACAGTCGGCGACAGTCAGTTCACGAAGCGTGCTGCGCACGCGGGCCATCAAACCAGCCAGCTCCGGCGCCACTCCCTTATTGGCGCTCCCCAGCCTCCCCGCCCGCGCCTTTTGCACCGCCCCGGTCCTTCGGGGGGTGACAAGCGAACAAGTGGGGTTTGATTCCCGGGTCGTCAACCGGCCTTCCGCGCCACTGCCGCCCAGCCTTCAACCCGAGTTCGGGTCCTGGATTGGCAGCCGGGCTGCGCGTACTTCTTCCAGGCGCTGCTGGATGCACTCCGCCAGCAGCCCGGCGACCAGCTTCACCACCGGCCCGGGCGGGCGCCCGGCATCGACCGCGAGACTGATCGTCTGCGCTTCGACGCCTTTGTCGCGCACCGGGATGAAATTCAACGTGCCGTCCAGCAACTCTGGCGCGGCATCCAGCTCCGAGGTCAGCGCCACATGGCTGCCCTGGCGCGCCAGCATCTTCACCAGCTGCAGCGAGTTCGTCTCGACGCGCAGCCGCGCGTCGTTGAACAGCCAGTGGTAGTGCGCCTCCAGGTAGCGCCGGATCAGCAGCGCCTTGCTCTGCAGCGCGATCGGGAAGGCGCACACCTCCTGCAGGCTCACCGTCTCCTGCGCTGCGAGCGCATGCCCGGGCGCGACGATGCAGCCCAGCGGCAGCTCGCTGCTCCACAGCGCCAGCAGCTCGCGCCGCGGTGACAGGTTGAACACCGCGGCCACTTCGGCCTTGCCGGCCAGCAGCGCGGCCACCGCGTCGTCGCTGCTGCCGATCTCGATGCCCAGCGTGATGCGCGGGTGATCGGCCGCCAGCCGCGCGACCAGCTGCGGCAGCACGCTGGTGCTGTGGCTGTCCATCGCGGCGATGCGCACATGCCCCTGGTGGATGCCCTGCATCTGCCGGATCTCGGCCGCGACGCGCCGCTCGTCGCTGCGCCAGCGCCGCGCGAGCGTGACGATCGCATCGCCCGGCGGCGTCAGCCGCATGCCGCGCGGCAGCCGCTCGAACAGCGGCACCCCCAGCGCCTCTTCCAGCTGCAGCACCTGGCGGTTCACCGCCGACGCGGCCACGTGCAGCTCCTTCGCGGCGCCCTGGATCGAGCCCGAGCGGGCCACCTGGTCGACATAACGGAGCACGAGGGGGAGCAGGTTGCCGCGCAGCATGGGAAGGCCTTCGGGATGTGCGTACTCAAAAAGAGCATGCAGTGTTGCGCAATCGGTGATGGACGGCAATGCACGCGCTGCCTAGCATCGATGCACCTCATCCCCTGCCGGAGCCTGTCGATGTCTTCCTTCCCCCGCAGCCTGCTCGCGGCCGCCCTGGTGACGGCTCTCGTGGCGGGTACCGGCGCCGCACGGGCCGCCTGGCCCGAGAAGCCGATCCGCATCGTCGTGACCTTCGCGCCGGGCGGGGCCAGCGACATCGTCGCGCGCGAGATCTCCGCGCCGCTCGCCAAGGCGCTCGGCCAGCCGGTGATCGTCGACAACAAACCCGGTGCCGGCGGCACGCTGGGCGGTGCCGAGGTCGCGCGCTCGGCGCCGGACGGCTACACGCTGATGCTGTCGAACTCCACGCCGCTGTCGATCGGCCCGTTCACGCTCGCGAAGCCGCCGTACGACCCGGTGAAGCAGTTCACGCACATCGCGATGCTGGGCGTGGCACCGGTGGCGATCATGGCCAATCCGCAGGCCGGCATCGCGTCGCTGGCCGACCTGCCGAAGGCGGCCGCCGCGGCGCACGGCAACCTGAGCTTCGGCAGCGGCGGGCCGGGCTCGATCGGGCAGATCGTCGGCGAGATGCTGAAGGCCGACCTGAAGCTGGACATGACGCACGTGCCGTACCGCGGCGGCGCGCCGATGACCACCGACCTGATCGCCGGCACCGTGCCGCTGGGCATCGACGTGATCACCGCCTACGTGCCGATGATGAGGAGCGGCCAGATCAAGGGCATCGCGGTGACCTCGCGCAAGCGTTCGCCGCTCGCGCCCGACGTGCCGACCGTCGTCGAGCAGGGCCGGCCCGACCTCGTCAGCGACAACTACTTCGGGGTCTCCGGCCCGGCCGGTCTGCCGAAGGAAGTGAGCGACAAGCTCGCGCAGGCGCTGGCCGACATCCTGGTGCAGCCGGCGATCGTCAAGCGCTTCGAGGAGCTCGGCATCACGCCGCTGAAGATGAGCTCGGCCGAGTTCGCCGGCTTCGTCGAGAAGCAGATCCGCGACTGGGCGCCGGCGATCAAGGCGGCGGACCTCAAGCCGTGAGCCTGCCGTCGATCGCGCCGATCTCCTGGCAGGCGCTGTGCGACGGCAGCGACGAGGCCTTCGTCGAGCGGCTCGCCAGCGTGTTCGAGCATGCGCCGTGGGTCGCGGTGGCGGTGCTGAACGAGCGGCCGTTCGCGAGCCTCGAGGCCTTGCATGCCGCGATGATGGCGCGGCTGCGGGCCTTGCCCGAGCCGCAACTGCTGGCCCTGCTGCAAGGCCATCCGGAGCTGGCGGGCGACCAGGCCCGCACCGGCGCGATGACGGCCGATTCGGTGGCCGAGCAGGGCAGCCTCGCGCTCGAGGCCCTGCCGCCGGCCGAGGCCGCGCGCTGGGATGCGATGAACGCGGCCTATCGCGAGCGCTTCGGCTTCCCGTTCATCCTGTGCATTCGCGAGCACACGCGTGAATCGGCGTTGCAGGCCTTCGAGGCGCGCCTGCTGCGCGCGCGGGCGGATGAGTTGCAGCAGGCGCTGGACGAGATCGGCCGGATCTCGCGGCGGCGGCTGCAGGCCCGGATCGCCTACTGACCGGCCGCCGCGGCGCGCTGCTTCGCGAGCGCCGCCAGCGTCTCGCGCATCCGCTCGCCCACCGCGATCTGCGGGTTCGAGTAGCCGTCGGTCTTGCCGGCCTCCTTCTCGCGCTGCTCGATGCGCGTTCGCGCCGCTGCATGCGCTTCCTCGAACGACCAGGTCGTGCGCATGCCTTCGTCGTACATCGCGCGGCCGAAGAAGGTCAGCGGCGAGCGGCGGCCGCAGCCGTACGAGGTGTGGTCGGCATCGGCCGCCGTCATCACCAGCGTGTCGGGGTCGGACAGCGGCACGATCCAGCTGCCCGAGTAGCAGGCCGACACCGAGATCACGCGGTGGCGAACGCCCGCGGCATCCAGCCAGCCCTTCAGCATCGCCGGCGTGACCGAGTCGACCTCCAGCGGCCAGAACGACGACGCGAGCTGCCCGTCGCGTGCGCCGTGCGAGGTGAGGTGCAGGAACAGCACGTCCTCGTCGCGGTCCATCAGCGCGGCCATGCGCGTGATCGCACGCTGCAGGTTCACCGGCGTGGCCCACGGGAACACGGCCGGGTCGTCGTGGTGGCTCACCAGCTGCAGCGCGCGGCCGGCGCCGCCGAAGCGGGTGCTAATCACGTCGGCCACCATCGCGCTCTCGCGGCGGAACACCTCCTCTTCGGCGTTCGGCGCGAAGGTCAGCGTGTAGACGTCGATCGTGCCCTTGCGCTGCGGCGCGATGGCCTGCAGCTGCGTCTGCAGCAGCTGCGATTGCTGTTCGACCAGCTCCTGCGTCAGCTTGAAGCGCGGCGCATCGTCTTCGCCCTCGGCGGTCTCGGCGCGGGCCGGGTACCAGTAGGTGGCGCGGTTCAGCCATTGGTTGGCCACCAGCGTGGCCGCGACCACCAGCAGCGCGCCCAGGCGCGGCGCCAACCGCGTGCCGGTGCGCCACAGCAGCACCCCCTGCGCGAGGAACAGCCAGCCGACGGCGAGCCACCACACGCCCCACGCCAGCCAGCCGCTCGCATCGCCGCTGCCGTACACGCCGTTGCGGGACATCGGCACGAACAGCAGTGCCAGCACCACCAGCATCGGCAGGCCCTGCGCGCACAGCATCGCGAACAGCGCCGGGGCGTCGGGCCCGTCACTGTCACCTTCACCCTGGCGCCGCGGCGTGCGCACCAGCCACCAGCAGGCCCAGGCCAGCAGCACCACCCCCATCCAGTGCGAGGACAGCAGCGTCGGCCAGTAGAACGAGGCGGGTCCGGTGATGAAGAGTCGCCCGACCCCCACGCCGAGCACGAACGGCACGATGAAGAGGCAGGCCGTGATGGCCGGCGTGGCGCGCAGGCCGCGCCAGTCGGCGCGCATCAGCAGCGCGGTGCGGAAACCCTGGAGCCACCAGGCGCCGAGCGCGCCGCGGGGCAACTGAGGGGGCGGCGCGGGTGGGGTTTCGGGGATCGATTCGATCGAGTCGTTCAGTCCGTTGTCGGTCATTGGTGGTGTTCTCCCAAGCGGGCGAATCTACCAAACGAACCGGGCGTTCAATCTGACGAAACCAGGACCGACGTGATGCTGATCCACGCGCCGACCCATACCGACAGCCCGAAGCCGTGATGGCCCAGTGAGCCGGGGGACAATGCGGGTCCTTTCCCGCTGTGTCTCTTGCACATCCCCTGCCCATGCCTGCCATCGCCTCCACTGCCAACGTCGTGATCATCGGGGGCGGGCCGGCCGGCCTGATGGCGRCCGAGCGCCTCGCCGCCGGCGGCGTGCAGGTCGACCTGTACGACGCGATGCCGTCGGTCGGCCGCAAGTTCCTGCTGGCCGGCAAGGGCGGGTTGAACCTGACGCACAGCGAGCCGTTGCCGGCGTTCGTCGAGCGCTATGGTGCACGGCAGGCGCAGGTGGCGCGCTGRCTCGAGGCGTTCGGCCCGCAGCAGCTGCGCGAGTGGGTGGGCGGGCTCGGCATCGACACCTTCGTCGGC
>NZ_JBFUGW010000284.1:0-7564 GCF_056402735.1 Rhizobacter sp. P3_C12 | reverse complement strand
CTGTTTGACCACAACGAACGAAGTGAGTGGCGGGAGTTTCGGCGACGGGCCATGAAACCAGTCAGCGCAGGGGAGTCATCGCCCCGCCAGGGGCGATGACCGACCCGGCCGGCGCGCCACGACCTCCCCCCACGCGCCTTCCGCGCCACCCCAGCGAACGCAAAAGCTATGAACAGCTGTTGACCAACTTCCCGTACAGCGTGTTGAGGTCCAGCTGCGACGCAAACCCCGCCGGCGCGTGCCCCGAGTAGAAGCCCGTGTCGCGCAGCCCGCTCAGGAACGGATTGCTGAGGTACTGCTGGCTGAAGTTGCCGGTGCCCGTGAAGTAGAACGAGAACAGGTGCGCCGGATCGAGCGCGAACTCGCCGCGGTAGCTCGCGCCGTCGTTGCCGTCGTCCCAACCCCACGGCGTGTTGGCCGAGTTGGTGCTGCAGGTCTTCAGGCCCGAACCGCAGCCACCGCTGGTGTCGCCACGGAACGTGCCCCAGCTCGCGAAGGTCTGCGCCTGCGCGGCCGGCTGCAGCGCGTCGCTCAGCGCGGCGGCGTACAGGCCGTTCGGCTGGTTCAGGTCGACGAGCCGGTAGGCCACATGCCGGTCGTTGCCCGACAGCGGATGGCCCGCGGCGCCGAGCGTCGGGTAGTAGACGACGCCGTCCTGGTTCGCCGCGCCGTTGAAGTTGGACGCATACGGCCAGGCCTTCAGCCCGTGGCCCTTGGCCTCCTGCACCGTCTTCATGCGGCTGACGCCGTTGTCCATCTCGAAAGACACCGTGCCGTCGATGCTCTCCTGGCCGTTGCGGTACGGGCTGCCGGTCGGCGTGAACGAGAAGAAGTCGGTGTGGAACACCGTGATCATCCCTTCCATCGTGCCGAACGGCGTGCCATCCTTGCGCACCGAGATGATCGCGCCCTCGAGGTCGTTCTCGTGCTCCTGGTCGAAGGCCGTGTCCGACCAGTCGCGCGGGTGATAGAACGAATAGCTGATGAACCAGTGCGTGCAGCTCTCGACCACCGAGTAGTACACGGTCGCGGGCCACTGGCCGTTGCCGCGGTTGTCCCAGTTGTTGGTCGTGATGCGGTCGTTGTCGTAGTCGTACGCGGTGATGTATTCGGACGGGTAGTCGCTCGAATCGGTGTCCTGGTAGTGCACCGGCGCATGGTGGAACGCGAGTTCCGCCGTCGTCAGCGCCTGGGCACCGATGCTCGCAATCGCCAGGCCGACGCCCGCCGCCAGTGCCGCGATGGTCTTCTTCAGCATGCGCTCTCCCCTCATTGAAGCCACGATTGATGTGGCCGCGAGGGTAAGGAGGCAGGATGTCAGCGCGATGGCAGTGCGGCGAGCTGCCGCGCGCTCAGTCGAACGCCAGCACCTCGTCGCCCGGCGCCGCCTCGCAGCCCGCGCCGAGCGGCTGCCAGCCGCGGCGCACGACGACCTTGCGCTCGTCGTGGCACAGCTCCACCCGTTCGGCCTGCGGCAGCTGCCGGTGCACGAAGGCCTCGACGGCGGCCGGCGTGCTGATGTGCAGCTTCAGCGCGAAGAGGTCGTCGCGCGGATGGTCGTCGACGTGCAGCAGCGGCACGAACTGCGCCGCGAACAGCAGCCCATGCGAGCCGATGTCGACCGGCGCCGGCGCATAGCCCTGCGCCTGCAGCCACTGCTGCGCCTGCTCGCGCGTGACGCTCGCGGCATCGAAGCCGCCCCAGGCGCTGGCGATCAGCTCCATCACCCACTGGTTGCAGTTCTGGTAGCGCGTGCTGAAGGCGTAGGCGTTGGCGCTGTAGCGCGCCGCCAGCAGGTCGAGCGCCAGCCGGCGATCCTGCGAGGCGTGGGCGAGCGACACGCCCTCGGCCGCGGGCAGCAGCACGATCGAGACATGGCCGAGCGACGGCCGGTCGGCACCGAGCAGGAAGCCGGCGACACCCTGGTCGTACAGCCGGGGCCGCGACTCCTCGCAGGCGTAGTAGAGCTGGCGCACCGACCAGGGGCCGCCGGCATCGGCCTTCAGCAGGATGCCGGCATGGGAGTAGCGCAGGCCGAAGCGGCTCAGGTCGAGGCCGGAGCGCGAGATCAGCGCCACGTTGCGGCCCGAAGCGTCGAGCTGCTGCCGCACCAGCGCGGCGAAGCGCAGCAGCTTGTCCTGCTGGCCGGCGTTGATCGCCGAGGGGCGGTCGCAGAACTGTGAACTGGCGGGAGCACCGGCAGACGAACTGGCGGCCTGTGCCGCGCCGACGAGCCCCGCCACCAGCGCGGCGGCCACGACCGCATGGCGGCCGCGCCGGCGCCTCACCGCCGCATCACAGCGTGACGACGCGCGAATCGAGATCACGCCGCCAGTCGTCGGTCAGCACGAGGAAGAAGGCCTCGCGGGTGTCGACGCGCGCGAACTCGAAGCCGTACGGCCGCTGGTTCGCCTGCACCAGGTCGCCGGTGCCCAGCGGGCGCGYGGCCAGCGCCTGGCGCGGCAGCTCGAGGATGAACTCGCGCTCGGCCCCGGCCTCGGTGGCGCGCAGCGTCAGCTGCAGCATCGCGGGGCGGCCGGCGGCTTCCGCCACCTCGGCCACGTCGATCACGCGGTACTGCCCTTCGGCCACTTCCTTGTCGCGCTTGGAGCTGTTGCTCGATCCCTTGATCGAATCGGAGACGCTGCCCGACGAGGCCGAGCCGGCGCTCGATGCCGAGGACGCGAAGCTCTCGGCATGGCCGGGCAGCGTGGTGGCCAGGGCCAGGAGCGACAGCGCAGACAGGCAGGCTGCGCGAACGGTGGTCAGGCGGGTCATGGTCATCCTTGTAGGCTGGGCTCGGCGCAGCATAGCCTACGGCGCGCGAGAATCCACCCCCATGCCCCGCACCCCGTCCCTGACCCCCCGCAAGGCGCCCCGGCAGGCCCGTTCGCAGCGCACCGTCGAGGCGCTGCTCGAGGCCGCGGCGCAGGTGCTCGAAGCGCGCGGCATCGCCGGCTTCAACACGAATGCGGTGGCCGAGCGCGCGGGCGTCGGCATCGGCTCGCTGTACCAATACTTTCCGTCGAAGGAGGCGCTGACGCTCGGGCTGATGCAGCGTGAGGGCGAACGCTTCCACGCCGAGGCCCACGCCGCGCTGCAGCAGGCCGATAGCACCGCGGCCCTGCGCGTGCTGATCGCCGCCGCCGTGGCACAACAGCTGCGCCGGCCCGAACTGGCACGCCTGCTCGACGTGGAGGAGAGCCGCCCGGAGCTGCGCGCCGCGGTGAGCAAGGGGGCGTTCCGCGCGGTCGTCTCCGAGCTGCTGGGCCGCGCCGACCTGCCGCGCCAGCGCGACCACGAACTGGCGGTGTCCGATGTCGGCGCCATCGTGCGCGGCATCGTCGACGGCGCCGGCGAGCGCGGCGAGACCGACGAGGCCGGGCTGCGGCGGCGCGTCGAGGCGGCCGTCTTCGGCTACCTGCGGCTGGCCGCCGACGGCCCCGAAAGCGAGTCGGGCATCGCGGGCCTCCGCTGAGCCCCCCGCGCGGCCAGGGGCCGCGGCCCGGGCGCCGATGCGAGTAGAGCGAATGGCGCCCGCTTCCTACGATGCCTTCCTTTCTCACCACGAGGCATCGCCCCATGAACGACATCACCACCGCGATGAAGCTCAACCACCTGAGCTTCCCTTCGAACGACCTCGCCGCGTCGACGCGCTTCTTCGAGCAGCGGCTCGGCTGCACCAGCACCGCCTACCCCGGCCACAACATCCTGAAGCGGCCGGGCTTCGACATCGTGCTCGAGCAGGCGCAGGGCTTCGAGGTCGACTGGCCGCGCAACTTCCACATCGGCTTCGAGCTGCCGACCGCCGAGGACGTGCGCACGCTGTACACGCGCTTCAAGGCCGACGGCATTGAAATGCAGGTCGACCTGGTCAAGAGCCCGCGCGGCACCCGCTTCTTCTGCGTCGCGCCGGGCGGCCTGCTGGTCGAGATCAACACCCGGGAAGACGCGCCCGAAGCCGTGCGATTGACGATGACTTGACAACCCGCGGGAGAACCCATCCATCGGTTCAGGCCAATACGACCTCCATTCGCGCCAAGGGAGGYCGATGTGCAAAAAATTGCACACTCAGATTCCACACGAGCCGGAGAAGATAGAACCCAGTTACGAACAGCAACAAAGTTGGGACAGGGGGTACAAAAAAATGGAAGCCATCTCGGATGTGCGAAGCATCGCCATGCTCGTGCCGGACGGATCGAGCATCGTCAGCGTGGCCGGTCCGGCCGAAGTCTTCACCGTCGCCAATGCCGTGCTGGCACGCGCCGAGCGGCCACCGGCCTACCGCGTGACCAGCGTCTCGCGGCGCGGCGGCCTGGTCGGCAGCTCGTCGGGGCTGGCGCTGCAGACGGCGCCGCTGGAGACGCTCMCGCCGGCCGGCATCGACACGCTGCTGGTGTGCGGCGGCCCGGAGATCGGGCCCGTGCTGCGCGATGCGGTGCTGATCGACTGGATCGGCCAGGTCGCACCGAAGGCGGGACGCGTCGGCTCGATCGGCACCGGCTCGTTCCTGCTGGCCGCCGCGGGCCTGTTGAATGGCAAGCGCGCGGTCACGCTGGCCGGTCATGGCGACGATTTCAGAACGCGCTATCCGCGCGTGCAGCTGGACGACGACCCGATCTACGTGCAAGCGGGCAAGGTGTGGACGGCCGCCGGCATGACGGCCGGCATCGACATGGCGCTCGCGCTGGTGCGGGCCGACCTGGGCCCGCAGATCGGCCTGGACGTGGCGCGCGAGCTGGTGGTGTTCATGGCGCGCTCGGGGAGCCAGGCGCAGCGCAGCACCTTGCTGAACCTGCAGGAGCGCCTCGCGCAGCGTGGTGCCGACAGCATGCTGACCGACCTGCTCGGCTGGGTCGCGACGCGGCTGAGCCAGCCCACCACCGTGACCGACATGGCCGGGCGCGCCGGCATGAGCCCGCGCAACTTCGCGCGCTTCTTCGTGCGCAGCACCGGGCAGACGCCGGCCAAGGTGGTGGAGCAACTGCGCGTCGAGCGCGCCTGCCACCTGCTGGAGGCCTCGCCGGTGTCGATCAAGGCGATCGCGGCGCAGAGCGGTTTCGTCGACGACGAGCGCATGCGCCGCGCCTTCGTGCGCCAGGTCGGCTGCACGCCGGCCGAGTACCGCGCCCGGCTGGGCGGCTTCGATGCGCCGGGCCGCAAGGCGAACTCGGGGCAGCGCCACCTGCGCCGGGCGCCCCTGCCCGCGCAGGAGGCCCGCTCGCAAGGAGAACCCGCATGATCGAGCTGCTGATCTGGCTGGGCAGTGTGGCGGTGTTCCTTGCGGCCGGCGTGGCCGCCGGCTGGCACCTGGGCCGGGCGCGCGAGATGAAGCGCGTGTCGCAGCGCGTGTCGATCGTGCTGGGGCAGGTGGAGCGCCGGCACAAGAAGGAGCTGGGCCGCTTCCAGGCCGGCTTCGCGAAGCAGGCCCGCGAGCTGAAGGAGGCGCGCGCGAAGCAGCACCTGCGCGAAGCGGCCCACAACCTGGCGCAGGCGCAGGCGCAGGCGCAGGCCCAGGCGCAAGCGCAGGGCCGCTCGTCGGCTCCCAAACAGAAGCAGGCGCCTTCCGAGCACGGCTTCGCAGCCACGCAGCCGATGCAGCACGTCAACCACTGAGCCCCGCGCGCGTCCATGCACAACCCCTACATCGCCCTGCAGTTCCCGACCGTGCCGGCACCGATCGCGCCGCAGCCGTCGCGCAGGACCCTGACGCAGCGGCTCAGCGAGGACGCCGGCTTCCTGCACGACTACCTGCGCGACGGCCTGAACCTGATCGAGCCGTTCAAGACCACCGAGCACTACGCCGGCTTCCTGACGGTGCAGTACCACATGCTGGGCGACGTGCGGCGGCTCTATGCCGATGAAGAGGTCTGGCAGGTCATCCCCGACCCCGGCCTGGCCGATGCGGAGCGCGCGAGCCGCATGGAAGCCGACCTGCACGACCTGGAGGCCTGGCCGCCCCACCCGCGCTCGGCGCCGGCATCGGCGACGCACGGCCTCGGGCTGATGGAGGCGCTCGGCTGGGTGCATGCGAGCGAAGGCCTGATGCTGAGCCTGGACCTGATGGCGCAGGCGCAGAACCTCGGCGAGCACCTCGGCCTGAGCGAGGTGCACGGCGGGCGGCACCTGCTCGCACCGCTGGGCTGCCGCACGCGCGCGTGGCGCAGCCTCGCGCAGGTGCTCGACTCGGCGCGCGTCTCCGAGGAGCAGGGCAGTGCCTTCGTCGCCGGCGCGAGCATCGCGTACCACCGGTTCGACGAGCTGCTGTCGCTGGCGCTGCGGCCACGCACCGACACCGAGCCGGCGACGATGAGCTGATCGCGGGTCGTCGGGCCTCGGTTTTCTTCAATCGAGCAATAGTTTCATATTTCTCGTATAGTAGGTTCATGGAACAAGATGCCGTCATCCGAGCCCTCGCTGCGCTCGCCCACCCACTGCGGCTCGAGGTCTTCCGGGCACTCGTGGTCGCCGGCCCGAGCGGCCTGACGCCCGGCGTGATGAGCGAAGGTCTCGGGACCGTCCCGACGACGCTGTCCTTCCACCTCAAGGAACTGATGAGCGCGGGACTGGTGACGCAGGAGCGCGTCAGCCGGCACCTCGTCTATCGGGCCGCGTACGACCAGATGAACGGCGTCATCGGTTTCCTCACGGAGAACTGCTGCGCAGGCGAGTCCTGCGCGGTGCCACCCGAGTCCGCCCGGTGCGGATGTTGATCCACCCCCAGGAGCCCGCAATGAAGCGATTTCACGTCCATGCCCATGTGCAAGACCTGCAGGCGAGCATCGCCTTCTATTCGAAGATGTTCTCCGCGGAGCCGACCCGTGTCGAGAGCGACTACGCCAAGTGGATGATCGAGGATCCTCGCATCAACTTCGCGATCTCGACGCGGGGCAGTGCACCCGGTGTCGACCACCTCGGCATCCAGGCGGACACCGAGGAAGAACTCGCGGCGCTGAAGTCGAGTGCAGAGGCGGCCGGCATGACGCTGCTCGATGTCGGCGAGACGAGCTGCTGCTATGCGCGCAGCGACAAGTACTGGGTGACCGACCCGCAAGGCATCGCGTGGGAGCAGTTCCGGACGCTGGGCAGCATTCCGGTGTTCAGCGAGAAACCGCGGGTCGAGGCGTCCAAAGCGTCCGAGGCAGCCGCATGCTGCGCGAGCGCCGCTCCGCGTGGAAAGCCGGTGGGCATTCCCGTCACCGCTGCGCCTTCGGCGTGCTGCTGATTTGGCTGCCCGYGAGATGAGAAGCCTGCCCCGGCGCGCGCTGGTCGAGTTCATCGGGACCGGCCTGCTGCTGACCGTCGTGATCGGCTCCGGCGTCATGGCGGAGCGACTGGCCGGTGGCAATGCCGCGCTGGCCTTGCTCGCCAACGCGCTGGCGACCGTCGGCGGCCTGTACGTGCTGATCGTGGTGTTCGCTCCGGCAAGCGGCGCGCACTTCAATCCCTCGGTGTCGCTGGCGATGGCCGCCCTCGGGCGGTTGCCCCGGCGCGACCTCATCGCCTACAGCTGCGCGCAGCTGCTGGGTGCGATTGCCGGGGCCTGGCTCGCTCACGCGATGTT
>NZ_JBFUGW010000283.1:0-7571 GCF_056402735.1 Rhizobacter sp. P3_C12 | reverse complement strand
GGCCTGCACCGCGTAGCGGTCGTGCGCGGTGACGAAGACGATGGCGGGCGCCGGCTCGGGCAACGATGCGGCGACGTCGAGGCCGCTCGCGCCCGGCATCTGCACGTMGAGGAACAGCGCATCGGGCGCCTGCGCGGCGATCGCCGCCAGTGCTTCCGCGCCGTCGCGCGCCTGGCCGATCACCTCGACATCGGCGAACGCGAGCAGCAGGCGGCGCAGGCGCTCGCGCGCCGGGGTTTCGTCGTCGACGATCAGCACCCGCATGGCAGCTCGATGCGGGCCAGCACGCCGCCGCCGTCGCGCGCCTGCAGCGTGAGCGAGGCGCTGTCGCCATGGCGTGTCAGCAGCCGCTGCCGGAGGTTGCCGAGGCCCACGCCCCAGGACAMATCGGGGCCAGGGGGCAGCTCGCCGGCGTCGTCCTGCACCTCCAGGCACAGGCGCGCACCGGCGCGGCGTGCACTCACGACGATGCGGGTGGGGGCCAGGCGACGCTCGACACCGTGGCGGAAGGCGTTCTCGAGCAGGGGTTGCAGCAGCAGCGACGGGACCTTGCACGGATGGGTGGCGGGGTCGATGTCGAAGATGACGTCGACGCGCTCGGCGAAGCGCTCGCGCATGATGGACGCGTAGGCTTCGAGCAGCGTGAGCTCGTCGGCCAGCGTGGTCTCGGGGTGGCGCGCCAGGTCGGTGGCGGCGCGCAGCAGCGCGGCCAGGCGCATCAGCAGCGTGTCGGCCAGCGCCGGGTCGGTGTGGATCGTCGAGGCGATCGTGTTGAGCGCGTTGAACAGGAAATGCGGCTCGATCTGCTGGGCCAGCTGCAGCAGCTGCGCGCTTTGCGCCAAGCGCCGCTCGCGTTCGAGCCGCAGCCGCGCCGAGGCCAGTGCCGCATGCGAGCGCAGCCCGAAGACGATCGCGACGAACAGCAGGTAGAACATCGAGAACTTCAGCGCCTCGTAGCGGAACACCACCGGCCACGGGTCGTGCGTGTAGGCCTCGCCGGCGAGTGCGTGGACCGCGTGGCGCAGCCCGAACACCGCGCCGATGAAGCAGGGCGCGGCCAGCGGCAGCCAGGCCAGGCTCGCGGCGAACCAGCGCCACGGGCGGTTCAGCAGCTCATCGAGACGCCCGGCTCGCCGCCATTGCAGCCAGACGATCAGGCTGGACACGAGCATCGAGCTGCCTTCCCACAGCAGCGGTTTCCAGACGGCGGTGCCGCCCCGGCGCAGGTGGTCCTGCACGCCGATGGTCATCATCAGCACCCAGAACAACGCCCAGGCGATGCCGAAGGCGAGACGCGGTATCGCTGCCGCGTCGTCGTGATCCCTGTCGGTGGAGAAAGAGGAGAGGGCCGTCATGCTCCCGCATTGTTGCCCCGGGGTCCGCCGGGTGCCATGGTTCGAGGGTGAACCGGGCCCGGGCGGGGGTGAGACGGCTCAGGCCTCGGCCTTGGTCTTCGTGCTCTTCTTGGGGGCGGCGCCGGCGCGGGGGCCGTTGGCAAACAGGGCCTCGATCTTGGCGTCGTGCTCCATCAGGTCGGCGGCGACGCCGCGCAGCTTGTCGGCACGCGCGAACACGCGGCGTTGCAGCTGGGCGATACCAGCCGACTGTTCAACGCGTTGCAGGACGGTACCGGGGTCAATGGTCGATTCGAAGGGGTTGTTGACGTAGGTCGTGTCGTACATCGGGGTCTTCTCTTGTTTGTTGGCTCTGTCAACGCCGACCGCTGTTTGCCACCAGACGGCCGCGCGCGCCTCCCAACGGGGGCAGGGCGCGGATTCTCGCCGATGGCTCGCCGCCTGCGAAGCCCCGGCGGCGTATTGAAGGGACTCTCGGTGTGTCGCGGCATTTCAGAGAATCCCGACAAAACTCGAGGGTCTATGGTGTTGACGATTCAAACAGGGCTGTGCACAATCGTGGGCTTCGCTGATGACAAATCAACGAAGCGACCCAACAACAGATTGGTTTCGGCAGGCGGCGAAAGCGGCGGCAGAAAAAAATCAAACAAGTTGTTGAAGTCGAGCAAAAAGGTGCTACAGTCTAAGGCTGCGCTGAACGAGATAGATCGGACAGCAAAGCAAGACGGTTTGACCGGATTGCAGCTCTTTAAAAACATACAGCCGATAAGTGTGGGCGTTGGAAGGCGAGTGCCGAAGAGTCGAAAGACTCGAGGTCTCATGGACCTTAAACGCTCATGAAGTGAAGTTCACTTCAATTCATTGAGTAAATTATCAAGATCGAACTGAAGAGTTTGATCCTGGCTCAGATTGAACGCTGGCGGCATGCCTTACACATGCAAGTCGAACGGCAGCACGGGAGCAATCCTGGTGGCGAGTGGCGAACGGGTGAGTAATATATCGGAACGTGCCCAGTTGTGGGGGATAGCCCGGCGAAAGCCGGATTAATACCGCATACGACCTGAGGGTGAAAGCGGGGGATCGCAAGACCTCGCGCAATTGGAGCGGCCGATATCAGATTAGCTAGTTGGTGGGGTAAAGGCCTACCAAGGCGACGATCTGTAGCTGGTCTGAGAGGACGACCAGCCACACTGGGACTGAGACACGGCCCAGACTCCTACGGGAGGCAGCAGTGGGGAATTTTGGACAATGGGCGCAAGCCTGATCCAGCCATGCCGCGTGCGGGAAGAAGGCCTTCGGGTTGTAAACCGCTTTTGTCAGGGAAGAAACGGTCTGATCTAATAAATTGGACTAATGACGGTACCTGAAGAATAAGCACCGGCTAACTACGTGCCAGCAGCCGCGGTAATACGTAGGGTGCAAGCGTTAATCGGAATTACTGGGCGTAAAGCGTGCGCAGGCGGCTATGCAAGACAGATGTGAAATCCCCGGGCTCAACCTGGGAACTGCATTTGTGACTGCATGGCTAGAGTACGGTAGAGGGGGATGGAATTCCGCGTGTAGCAGTGAAATGCGTAGATATGCGGAGGAACACCGATGGCGAAGGCAATCCCCTGGACCTGTACTGACGCTCATGCACGAAAGCGTGGGGAGCAAACAGGATTAGATACCCTGGTAGTCCACGCCCTAAACGATGTCAACTGGTTGTTGGACGGCTTGCTGTTCAGTAACGAAGCTAACGCGTGAAGTTGACCGCCTGGGGAGTACGGCCGCAAGGTTGAAACTCAAAGGAATTGACGGGGACCCGCACAAGCGGTGGATGATGTGGTTTAATTCGATGCAACGCGAAAAACCTTACCTACCCTTGACATGTCTAGAAGTTACCAGAGATGGTTTCGTGCTCGAAAGAGAGCTAGAACACAGGTGCTGCATGGCCGTCGTCAGCTCGTGTCGTGAGATGTTGGGTTAAGTCCCGCAACGAGCGCAACCCTTATCATTAGTTGCTACGCAAGGGCACTCTAATGAGACTGCCGGTGACAAACCGGAGGAAGGTGGGGATGACGTCAGGTCATCATGGCCCTTATGGGTAGGGCTACACACGTCATACAATGGCCGGTACAGAGGGCTGCCAACCCGCGAGGGGGAGCTAATCTCAGAAAACCGGTCGTAGTCCGGATCGCAGTCTGCAACTCGACTGCGTGAAGTCGGAATCGCTAGTAATCGCGGATCAGCTTGCCGCGGTGAATACGTTCCCGGGTCTTGTACACACCGCCCGTCACACCATGGGAGCGGGTTCTGCCAGAAGTAGTTAGCCTAACCGCAAGGGGGGCGATTACCACGGCAGGGTTCGTGACTGGGGTGAAGTCGTAACAAGGTAGCCGTATCGGAAGGTGCGGCTGGATCACCTCCTTTCTGGAAAAAATGGTGCTCAATTTCTAGCGCCCACGCTTATCGGCTGTTGTGACAACAGTTCAAGAGAACGGTTCAATCCGGAACAAGGGTCTGTAGCTCAGCTGGTTAGAGCACCGTCTTGATAAGGCGGGGGTCGTTGGTTCGAGCCCAACTAGACCCACCAACTTCCATCGGGGGATTAGCTCAGCTGGGAGAGCACCTGCTTTGCAAGCAGGGGGTCGTCGGTTCGATCCCGTCATCCTCCACCATCTCTTGAAGTAGAAGAAATCGACGCTGACGCAAGCAGCTTGGTGAATCATTTCACCAGGCTGTTGTCGTCAGCGGTTCGAAAGAATCGGCTGTTGCTCTTTAACAATTTGTAGAGTCGAAAATCAGCGTTGTCGGCGGAAAGCAGACCGAAAGGGAAGCACCGTGCCGCCGATGACGAACTTGATTGCGTCAACAGATATTCAACTTGAGTTGATCAAGAAATTGATTGAAGCGAGTTTTGAAGAACGGCATAACGCGAAATACTCAAACAGTCATTGACCGATGCTTGTGAAGAACAGGCGTCAAAGTTATAGGGTCAAGTGACTAAGTGCATGTGGTGGATGCCTTGGCGATTACAGGCGACGAAGGACGTGATAGCCTGCGATAAGCTTCGGGGAGCTGGCAAATTAGCTTTGATCCGGAGATTTCCGAATGGGGAAACCCGACCGTAAGGTCATCGCATACTGAATACATAGGTATGCGAGGCGAACCGGGTGAACTGAAACATCTCAGTAGCTCGAGGAAAAGACATCAACCGAGATTCCGAAAGTAGTGGCGAGCGAAATCGGAAGAGCCTGCACGTTTTAGCATCTTGCATATCAGAACGGAATGGAAAGTCCGGCCATAGCGGGTGATAGCCCCGTATGAAAAATGTAGGGTGTGGAACTAGGCGTGCGACAAGTAGGGCGGGACACGTGTAATCCTGTCTGAATATGGGGGGACCATCCTCCAAGGCTAAATACTCGTAATCGACCGATAGTGAACTAGTACCGTGAGGGAAAGGCGAAAAGAACCCCGGGAGGGGAGTGAAATAGATCCTGAAACCGCATGCATACAAACAGTCGGAGCCCGCAAGGGTGACGGCGTACCTTTTGTATAATGGGTCAGCGACTTACATTCAGTGGCAAGGTTAACCGAATAGGGAAGCCGTAGAGAAATCGAGTCCGAATAGGGCGTTCAGTCGCTGGGTGTAGACCCGAAACCAAGTGATCTATCCATGGCCAGGATGAAGGTAGGGTAACACCTGCTGGAGGTCCGAACCGACTAGTGTTGCAAAACTAGCGGATGAGCTGTGGATAGGGGTGAAAGGCTAAACAAACTTGGAAATAGCTGGTTCTCTCCGAAAACTATTTAGGTAGTGCCTCAAGTATTACCGTCGGGGGTAGAGCACTGTTATGGCTAGGGGGTCATGGCGACTTACCAAACCATTGCAAACTCCGAATACCGATGAGTACAGCTTGGGAGACAGTGCACCGGGTGCTAACGTCCGGACACAAGAGGGAAACAACCCAGACCGCCAGCTAAGGTCCCCAAAATTGGCTAAGTGGGAAACGAAGTGGGAAGGCTAAAACAGTCAGGATGTTGGCTTAGAAGCAGCCATCATTTAAAGAAAGCGTAATAGCTCACTGATCGAGTCGTCCTGCGCGGAAGATGTAACGGGGCTAAGCCAGTTACCGAAGCTGCGGATGTGCGCGCAAGCGTACGTGGTAGGAGAGCGTTCTGTAAGCCTGTGAAGGTGGCTTGTGAAGGCTGCTGGAGGTATCAGAAGTGCGAATGCTGACATGAGTAGCGTTAAAGGGGGTGAAAAGCCCCCTCGCCGAAAGCGCAAGGTTTCCTACGCAACGTTCATCGGCGTAGGGTGAGTCGGCCCCTAAGGCGAGGCAGAGATGCGTAGCTGATGGGAAACAGGTCAATATTCCTGTACCGATATGCAGTGCGATGTGGGGACGGAGAAGGTTAGCTCAGCCGGGTGTTGGATGTCCCGGTTCAAGCGTGTAGTCATGCCCCTTAGGCAAATCCGGGGGGTTTAGATGAGGCGTGATAACGAGGAGGCTTGCCTCCGAAGTGAGTGATACCCTGCTTCCAGGAAAAGCCACTAAGCTTCAGCTGCATACGACCGTACCGCAAACCGACACTGGTGCGCGAGATGAGTATTCTAAGGCGCTTGAGAGAACTCTGGAGAAGGAACTCGGCAAATTGACACCGTAACTTCGGAAGAAGGTGTGCCTTTAGTAGGTGAACCATTTACTTGGGGAGCCCAATGAGGCCGCAGAGAATCGGTGGCTGCGACTGTTTATTAAAAACACAGCACTCTGCAAAGACGAAAGTCGACGTATAGGGTGTGACGCCTGCCCGGTGCTGGAAGATTAAATGATGGGGTGCAAGCTCTTGACTGAAGTCCCAGTAAACGGCGGCCGTAACTATAACGGTCCTAAGGTAGCGAAATTCCTTGTCGGGTAAGTTCCGACCTGCACGAATGGCGTAACGATGGCCACACTGTCTCCTCCAGAGACTCAGCGAAGTTGAAATGTTTGTGATGATGCAATCTCCCCGCGGAAAGACGGAAAGACCCCATGAACCTTTACTGTAGCTTTACATTGGACTTTGAACAGATCTGTGTAGGATAGGTGGGAGGCTTTGAAGCGGTGCCGCTAGGTGTCGTGGAGCCAACGTTGAAATACCACCCTGGTGTGTTTGAGGTTCTAACCTTGGCCCGTGATCCGGGTTGGGGACAGTGTATGGTGGGCAGTTTGACTGGGGCGGTCTCCTCCCAAAGCGTAACGGAGGAGTTCGAAGGTACGCTAGCCACGGTCGGAAATCGTGGTGATAGTGCATTGGCATAAGCGTGCTTGACTGCGAGACTGACAAGTCGAGCAGGTACGAAAGTAGGACAAAGTGATCCGGTGGTTCTGTATGGAAGGGCCATCGCTCAACGGATAAAAGGTACTCTGGGGATAACAGGCTGATACCGCCCAAGAGTTCATATCGACGGCGGTGTTTGGCACCTCGATGTCGGCTCATCTCATCCTGGGGCTGTAGCCGGTCCCAAGGGTATGGCTGTTCGCCATTTAAAGAGGTACGTGAGCTGGGTTTAAAACGTCGTGAGACAGTTTGGTCCCTATCTTCCGTGGGCGCTGCAAGATTGAGAGAGCCTGCTCCTAGTACGAGAGGACCGGAGTGGACGMACCTCTGGTGTATCGGTTGTCACGCCAGTGGCATCGCCGAGTAGCTATGTGCGGAAGAGATAACCGCTGAAAGCATCTAAGCGGGAAACTCGTCTCAAGATGAGTCTTGCCGGGGCCTTGAGCCCCCTGAAGAGTCGTTCGAGACCAGGACGTTGATAGGCTGGGTGTGGAAGCGCAGTAATGCGTTAAGCTAACCAGTACTAATTGCTCGTGAGGCTTGACCCTATAACTTTGATCCAACGATCAAAGTCTGTCTGAGGACAAGCGTTGTGCAGTTCTTCCAACGAATATCCTTGAACGCAATCAAGTTCAACCCAATCAAATGCTGATTCCGCTTGTGTGACCTCAATCCACAAGCACCGACTCTACGAATTGGCTGCAAAGCACTTCCCCCCAAAGGAATGCTCGGCAGCAACAAGTTAAGCCTGATGACCATAGCGAGGTGGTCCCACTCCTTCCCATCCCGAACAGGACAGTGAAACGCCTCAGCGCCGATGATAGTGCGGGTTCCCGTGTGAAAGTAGGACATCGTCAGGCTATTAATTGCCAACCCCCGTCGCCTCCCAAGGCGTCGGGGGTTTCGCTTTTG
>NZ_JBFUGW010000282.1:0-7586 GCF_056402735.1 Rhizobacter sp. P3_C12 | reverse complement strand
CCTGAAGGGCAAGGCGATGATGAGCATCAACGACCACCCGGACATCCGGCGCTGCTTCGAGGGCATGCACATGGAGTCGCTGGACATCGCCTACACAGTGGGCGGCGGCGGCAAGGCGGTCGACCGGCGCGAGCTAGTCATCTGGTCCTGGGATCCGCAGCAAGACCCGGCCGGGCTGTTCTGATCCACCAGGCCAAAGGGCGTGCAATGCGCCCTTGAGGACTGTATGAACGTACAGTATATTTCTGCCATGGATCACCCGTCTTTCCTGCCAAGCACCTGGCTGCATCGCGTCTCGGCGCGGCTGCAGGCGCAGTGGCCGACGGTCGATCCGCAGCGGCTGGACGACGTGGCGCTCGACCTCTGGCGGGACGAGCGGCTACGCGCCATGCCTCCCGAAGAAGCGGCCGTCGCCTGGCTGCGCCCCGTGCTGCCCGAATGAAATGCTGGTCGACGTGGTGGAGATGTACAAGCGAGGTCAGCGCCTCGAGCGGGGGAGCCTTAAGTTCGTTGAGCCTCACCGAGGCCTGCTGAACCTCACTCCGGATCGGCCTGGTCGAGATCCGCGGGATCGCAATCCGCCGCTGTTGGCCGGCCTGCGTCGTCCTGGGGCCCTCAGTTGGGTCTTGCCGCCGCTGGATCGGGCGCGGGTGGTCCGCATCAATCCGCACGGCATGCTGATCAAGGGGCGGCAGGAGCTTCAGTCGATCAGGTCGAGCCGCAACTCCGAGTGGTTCGACCAGGCGTGGTGGGTGAGGGTGGTTGCACCGGCTGCGCGCGCCGCGGCGCTAGAGTTCGAGGATGTGCAACCTGTACACCTCGCCAACTGAGCAGGAAGTTTGGGACTACTGGGACGTGAGCGGACCGATGCCTCCATTGCGATTCTTCGAAGGCCACCACGTGGGGCCGAAGAAGCAGGGCCAGTTCCTGCGCGCGGACCACGCGACCGGCGGCCTCATCTACGCCGTCGGGCGTTGGCAGCTCGTGCCAACGAACTGGCCGGACATCGACACCTACCCGTACTCGACGAACAACGCACGCTGGGAAGACAAGGTGCGGGTCAGCCGCACGTTCAAGCCGGTGTGGCTGGCGGGGCAGCGCTGCGTGATTCCAATCCGGAACTTCTACGAGCCCTGCTATGAAACAGGCTCGCACGTGAGCTGGCGGTTCGAGAGCGCCGACGGCAGGCCGCTTGGCATGGCCGGGCTATGGAACAGCTGGATCGACAAGACCACCGGCCAGGTCTTCGACACGTACACGATGATCACCATCAACGCGGACGATCACCCGATCATGAAGCGCATGCACAAGCCTGACGCCGACGATCCGGAGAAGCGCATGGTTGCGGTGCTGGAGCCGCAGGACCAGCAGGCCTGGCTGTTCGGGGCGCCGTCCGAGGCTGAGCAGGTGATTCGGCAGTGGCCCGCGGAGAAGATCAAGGCGACACCGATGCCGAAGGTCGAGCGGCCTGCGAGACCGAAGGCGCCACCTGCGGTTGCGCCTGATCAGCAAGGAGACTTGTTCTAGGCGTCGTTGTTCCCACGGGGAGAGCGGGGCACCATGTCGACTGCCTAGTGGAGCAACCGATCCGCGGGAGGCAGGAAGAACTCGACCAGGGATGAGGCGTTGGCGGGTCGCTCCGACCCGAAGATGGTGTCTATGACGCAATCAGCAACGCCGAACCACAGCTGTGCGGCGTCGAACTCTGCATTGGAGGGCAACTGCTCAGGAGGAAAACCGGCGTGGTCCCAGCTTTCCAGCTTGTGCGCAGATCGGGCCGCGAATGTGGGCGTCACCTCGGCCGCTTCGAACATCGCGTGAACAGCGGCATGCGCCCGCTCGATCTGCTCGGGCGATGCGCCCGCCACACTGATCACGAGGTTCTCGCGGGGAAGGGCTGGCGCCGCGCCGCTGCCGTCAGTCATCGGCGGCAGCTTCATGCCCATCAAGTGCTCGGCGGCTTGCTGAGCGGTGCGCACATTCTGGACGGGGTCGGCGGCTGCGGTCTCCCACAGATCCCACGCCTCCATCAGGCTGAGCCTGGGCTCGAGCTCGAACGCACGCTCCCAGAAGGCAAGGCGCCATTGGCGATCGACGGTGCCTGCGTCGGCCTGCGTCCGGAAATATCGCTCGGCCCAGGCCTCCGGCGTGCCCGTATCGGCGGCGGCGAACGAATCCTGTGCGACGGTCTGCAGCTGTTCGATCGTGGCATTGGGGTCCAGCTTGCTTAGCTTGGTGAACACACGGTCGACCCAGGCGGCTTTGTTCAGGGCAGTCGACATGATCTCTCCAGTACTACGGGGGCGGTGCGCGGTTCGGGCGAACTCTACGACGGGACGAGGCTGCTGACGAGAGGGCATGTCAGGGCGCTGCAGATGGGGGTTCGAGCGTAGGCTGCTCACGTTCAACGCATTTCAGGAGACCACAGCATGGGGCAGCTCGACGAAGCAGGCGACGTCACCAAGTACCTTCACGGAGAGATCATGGCAATGAAGGCGCTGATCGCAGCAATGGTCCAGGTCTCCGTTCCGAAACCGCTGTTCGAACAGGCGGCACTCAAGGAGCTGAAGCTGCTGCGCGATGCGTTCGAACCCAATCCGAAGGCGGCTATCCAACTGCGCGCGGTTGAGATGACCGAGAGGTGGCTGCTGGACTTCACCCGCGACAGCGTCCAAACACGCAAAGGTGGAAGTAGCGGCTGAGGCCTGAATACTTGGTATGACGTACCGTCTCATTGACGACTCAAAACTGTTCGGGCGATCTTCTGCAGGTTAAGGTGAATTATTCCCTGAAGAGTAGGGTGGTGGCACYGCGCCGATAAGAGCATTGAGGGTGCCAATATCTCTCGTCGCGTCTGATGGCAGGCTTCTGCCGTCGTCTGGTTCCTGGGTAACCGAGGTGGGGGTCAATTGCCCGTGTAGGAACGATATCCTCTGGTTGTGCGATATTTGATTGTCGGCATTGATCCGGTCGACTAATTTAACGGCTTGAGCTTTGGAGTTTGGTATTGGAACCGCCCCCGGTCCGACTAATCCGCTAGGCTCCGGAAGTGGATGATGAAGAACCAGCGCATCTAGCATCTGTGCGACTGCTCGTACGCCCTCTGGCGTGGTGAGTAGACGACTGTCTGTGGACAAATTTGCGCCATCGGATCGCACCAGTTTCGTCGGATGAGCTTGGGCTAGGTCTGTATCTCTGTGCGACTGCCGCCAGCACCAAACAATCGAGGCGCAAAGCAAGGTCGCAATCACAACAAACGGCCATCCACTTGCCTTGTCCATAGCGAGCAGCGAACCTCCGACAAGAAGGGCAAAGATCGCCGTCACTGTCAAGCCGACGAGAACAACTTGACTTCGGACGGGATGAACTGCAAATGATGCAGATGCTTTAAAGTGGTTGCTTGGGTCCGTCATTCTCTGCGCCCCTAGTCAGAGATGGTTTCGGAGCCATCAGGGTTCTTGGTTGGTAGAAAGTATGCAGGAAAGAATTGCAAGGTCCAGTGGTAGCGCCCGAGAAACAGCTTTATTATCTTCGATAAACCATTTGAGTATTCAATCCGAGTGGATGCATCAATAACACACTGCACTAACTCAAAGTTGTCTGAGTTGACCTGGAGTACGCAGTTGTCAAAGCGACACTCGATGAACTTGTAGCCATCAAGCTTTATGACCTTGCCGTTGTAGTACAGGCCTCGTGCTTCAGGCCTTTTCCATAGTGATGCTAACCCGAGTGACTGTGTGTCCCTCGGCCCATTATTTGCGCCAAGTGTCGCAAGTGCGCTCGCAAGTGCGCCAATCTTGGTCTCGTCCGTACTCAATCTAATCACTCCTTGGGAATATGGGTGAAATTGGAACGCTGTTTTGGATCACTCGCGGTGCGACCAAGAAGATGGTGCCGATATTGCCATCAAATCAGGCCCAGATTGCAACTTGCGACGCGCTGCGTCCTCAATATTTAGTACAACAACCTGCGCTCACTGCGATTGCACGGAAAATTGGCCTCCGGATGYGCCGCTCGGTGGCTCGGGCATCGAGCGGCTCAGGCTGGATACTGACGTGCAGACTGGCACGGCTGTCGGGAGGGCTTGTGCGTCTGCGCCGTTGGCGCCGAACTTCCGTAGGTACAAGGGCCCCTAGCAAATGAAACTAGGAAGAGGATGACGAAGAGGCGGAGGATGACGAGGAGGCGGAAGAGGACGTAGAAGCAGAGGACGGCGTAGAGGGGGTCATTGGTTGATATTTGGCCGAAATCGCAAGCGGGTTGATGTCGATGATCCTATCGGAATCGCTGCCGCTAGTGCTTGCTCCAGATTCGAAATGTGATGCATCATCAAGTGCATCGGACCGAAAATGCTCGGAAGACATGCGTGGATTAATATGTACATACTCGCCATCGGAGGCAAAAATCATATGGCCTCTTCCGTCAATATGAAACTCTACCTGACCGGGGGCGTAGTCATGCTTCGAAAGTGTTTCGTCGGTAAAGTCGTTGTGGCGAATGATTGCTTTCGAGTCTTGGGTGAGTGGGCCATTGTCAATTGTGTTTGCAATCAGCAAGCAGAATTGCGCCATCTTTCCAACGGTCCAAGGTTTTTGGTTCGTTCTTGTTTGATCCAATTCACCCTTGCATGCGGTGATATATTTCTTTAAGCTGTTTTCTGCAACCCGGCCGGCGGCGTTAATCTTTACATAGCCGGCGAATGCCTGAATCAGTGCTTCGGCTACCGGCTCATGGCAAGTGTATTGAGTCGGGATATATTGCGTATCCCCTGCTAAGAGGTTCTCCCACGTCTCTCTGGCTTTCTCTACGTTCAGGTTGCTGCGAAAGTAGAACTTGAAAGTGGCGTGTTTCGGCAGCGCTCCGGATTGCAGCATTACCTTGTCGGATTTGACGTCGAAATATCGCCGCTCGTCCGGAAAATTGCTGACCTTGTAGGTCTTCATATCGCGCGCTTGGCGCTCCGCATTCGCCACTCCCACTTTTGGGACACGCACTGTCTTTGCGTTGGGTCCATATGAGGGCGGCGTTGCTCGGCCCTCATGTGAGGGCCACCACGAAAAGTATTCGGATGATCCTTTGTCCTCGATCTTCATCGCCGAGTGCCCTTGCGGGAGGCGCTTGGACTGCTTCCAGATGTAGACGACGATCATCGGCATGATGTCCCCCTGAGCGGATGTTCGGCATTCTAGAGGGGGGGGCCGATCTTCGGAAGGGGGTCTCATTCCCGCGTGGTAGCAGGAATGTGCTTCGGCCATCGTGTATGGCATGCGGCAGTCCGTTTGGTGGCGAACGCGCAAGCTGTCGAATTCTTGGTGTTTGGTGGCTTGCAAATCCGTTGAGGCAAGTGTGTTGTCGAAGGAGCTCCCGGAAGCCGCGCAGTCCGAATCGATCGACCGCTTCAGGACTAGTGCAAACGTCTGGACGCGGCAGCTGCTCGGCTCCTCTCGACCCTGAGTCGACATCGACCTGCCGAGATTGCCGCCGCAAGGCTCACGCTCAACGTGTAGTCAAGCGGCCGGAGCAGCCGCCACCAAACGCCGAGGTTAGCCACGCGCCCTGCTGTAGACCGACAGGTCGCCGCGCACGCCGAGACTCTTCATGAAAGCCGGCGGGTCGAAGCCCTCGCTTACATAGTGCGCATGCATGGTCGCCTTGGCCCGTGCCATCGCTTCTGCGCTGGCCCATTCGACGATGGTGACGACGTTGAACTCACCCGGCCCCTCGGTCTGTGTCAGCACGAGGTTCTGCCGGCAGCCTGGCTGCCTGGCAAGYAGGCCATCGACGTTGTGCACGCGCGCGAGGAAGGCGCTCAGCGAGGCGGACGGAACCGYGAACTTGTCGACGCGGAACAGCGAGGTGGACATRCGTTGAACCTTTCAATGAAGCTGGTGAGCGGACTCTAGAACCTCAACTAAAGTCGAGGTCAAGAGGTGCACATGAATCATCCTTTGGAAGCAGCCGGAATCGCGCTCAGCCTGAGCGTGGGCGAGGTGGCGCGGCGCAGCGGCGTGGCGGTGTCGACGCTGCATTTCTACGAGGCGAAGGGGCTCATYGCCAGCCGGCGCAGTGCCGGCAACCAGCGCCGGTACGCRCGCGACGTGTTGCGCCGCGTCGCCTTCATCCGYGTGGCGCAGCGCGTGGGCATCCAGCTGGCGGACATTGCCGCGGCGCTCGRCACCTTGCCCGCGAGCCGCACGCCGAACCGAGAGGACTGGGCGCGGCTGTCCAGCACCTGGCGCGTAGAGCTCGATGAGCGCATCGCGCAGCTGAAGAAGTTGCGCGACACGCTTGACGACTGCATCGGCTGCGGCTGCCTTTCGATCGATCGCTGCCGGCTGCGCAACCCGTTCGACAAGCTGGCCGCGCAGGGGCCGGGCGCTCAGCGCCTGCTCGTCAAGCCCGCCAGGGAGTGATCCGCCAGCGTGTCGCACAGCACGTCATCGAGCGGTGTGGAGCAGCTGACTGAGGGTGATGTTGGTATGACCGCAAGTGGGCCGATTGTTGCCAGCGGATGTCGGGGACGCCCGCTGGCTATCGTTGGACCCAGGCATGGAGCAACGCATTGGCATGGGAAAGGCGCTGCTGTGTGCGAGCGCTGGAGCGGCTTGGAGGGCCAAAATATTTCCCGCGATTGAGCTGCGCGACTGCGCCAACGCTCGCTTCTCTCCCAAGATTGTGATTCCTGTCGTCGTGGGTTCGAGTCCCATCAGCCACCCCACCGAATTTCATAGGAGCCGCGAGGCTCCTATTTCATTTCCGGGGAAGAATCCCGTTTCAGCCCCTGGCGTCCGACGGATCGGACCGCCCGCCGTCGGTGCTGCTCAGCCAGTCTTCGAAGGCACTGACCTCGCGGTCGGCCTGGTCAGTCTCGATCCACTTCGAGTAGATCCGCAAAACATTTCAACGCTGTGCCCCAGCTGGGCGAATGCCCAGGCGTTTCAGAGTCGGCGTCCAGTAGGGTCAGTCGCGCCCGCTACGTGCCTGCAGCGAAGGACTGAACCGGCACGAAGCGATCGTTCGTCGGCCTCGAAAGGCTACGCCCCTGGACAGTCACCTTGGGGTGGATGAGGTGCATGATGCCTGCTCGTCAGCGCCAGTGAAACACACCTCAATGAGGGAGCCCGACCAGCCGCTGCGGGGCTTCTTGGTGCGTACTGCAGTCGGTTGCATGGCAAGGGGCGCAGTGGTTTGCCATTTCATTCGGCGCAGAGCAGCGTTTTTGGTAGCGATCTTCCAACTCATTGAATTCATTGGGCTGTGGCAGATTGCAAATCCGTTGAGGCAAGTGTGTTGTCGAGGGCGCTCCCGGAAGCCGGGCAGCCCGAATCGATCGACCGCTTCAGGACTAGTGCAGACATCTGGACGCGGCCGGAGCAGCCGCCACCCAACGCCGAGGTTAGCCACGCGCCCTGCTGTAGACCGACAGGTCGCCGCGCACGCCGAGACTCTTCATGAAGGCTGGCGGGTCGAAGCCCTCGCTTGCATAGTGCGCATGCATGGTCGCCTTGGCCCGTGCCATCGCTTCTGCGCTGGCCCATTCGACGATGGTGACGACGTTGAACTCACCCGGCCCCTCGGTCTGTGTC
>NZ_JBFUGW010000281.1:0-7615 GCF_056402735.1 Rhizobacter sp. P3_C12 | reverse complement strand
AAGTCACAGACACGGAGCCGCAGTTACCTCCTCCCTCCTCCCAATGACACTGCGGCTTCTTCGGGCGGATGGTGCTTGCACCATCCGCTTTTTCTTTGTCGGTCCGTTTTGAGAGATCGATTTCAGCGCGCGATGGCAGATCAGCAATGCGCCAGCCGCGACGGCTCGGTGTGCGCGATCTCCCGACCCACCGACACCGCATACGACAGCGCGGCGCCGCGCGAGATCCAGCGGTGGCCGCCGGCCAGGCAGCAGTCGCGGTACACCTCGCAGGGCGTGTTCACCGCGCCGCGCACGCGGCTCACGACGACGGCGGCCGTGTAGCCGCGGCCTCGCCCGCTCTCCTGCGCGGCCACGAAAATCCGGAAATCACCTTCGTTGAATTGCTGATCGAACTGCATCTCGCGCTCCACGGCGGCAACCCTGCCGCGAGGCGAGACTATGTTCGATGCCGCGCGGCAAATCCATCCATCCGATTGACTCCCTCTTCGGGGGGATCGATGTCGGATCCTGGATCCTGGCCGCGGCTCACAGCGATTGCAGGATGTCCTTGCGCTTCTGCTTGTACTCGTCGTCGGTGATCAGGCCCTTGTCGCGCAGCTGCTTCAGCGCGGTCAGGCGGCGCTCGATCTCGTCGGCCTTCGGGTCGGCCGGCTTGACGATCGGCGCAGCCGGGGCGGCTTGCACCGCAGGCGTCGCCACCAGCGGCGCGGGTGCCGGTGCCGGCGTGAGCGTCGCAGCCGCCGCGGGCGGTGCCGCCAGCACCAGCGGCGGCGGGGGCGGCGGCGTCGGCACGGTGGTGGCCTGCGTCAGCGACACCGTCAGCCAGTCGCTGCGCCGGTTGCCCGCCCCGGCGCCGACCAGCTTCACATCCGACGCCTTGCCGCGCGCGCCGTACAGGAAGTTCGGCGACATGCTGGTCGAGCGCACGATGTGCACGAACTCGAAGTTGCTGTCGTGGGCGATGAAGTTCAGGTTGCCGCCCTCGACGAACAGCCGCGCGGTGACGGCCGTCGGCGGCGCCAGGAAGCCGTCGCGCCGCGCGCTCGACACCAGCAGCACGTCGTCGCCGGGCTCGGCGTTCGCGAAGGCCTGGGCGATCGGCTCGCTGATCTCGGCCAGTTCGTCGGCGTCGAACAGCGCGCGTTCCTTGCCGCGCGAGTCGAGCGACTTGAACTGCCCCAGCGCGATCCGCAGCGCGTCGGGGTTCAGCTTCACCGGGTGCTGGTTCTCCGGGGCACCGGCCTCGCGAGCCAGCAGTTGCACGGTGCTGAACTCGCGGATGCGCCAGATGCGCTGTCGGGCCTTCGCGCTCTGCTCGGCCTGGGTGCCCTCGCGGCCCAGCAGTGAATCGAACAGGCCGGCGGCCTGCGCCGATCCCAGGGTGCTTGCGACGATGGCTGACACGACAACCAGCTTCAGCCGGAGAGATGCTCGTTTCACGGTAGGTCGGTCCTCGGGATGCGGGGGAAAACGGCGTGTCGCGGGTGCCCTCCACCCACGACGCGGGTCGCATTGTAGTTTTGCAACACGGTCCGGCGCCTACGCGTTTGTCCGCGTGCCCTCCAGGGATTCCAGGCCGTGCAGCCGCCGGTGCGCCCTGCCCTCCGCATCGAACACGTGCAGCGCCTGGGCTGGCGCCCGCCAGGCCACCCGGTCGCCCGGGCGGGCGCGGGTCAGCGCGCTGCCGCGCATCACCAGTTCCTCGCCGCCATCGGTGCGCATGTAGACGAGGTGCGATTCGCCGAGCTGCTCCACCAGCACCACCTCGCCGTCGAAGCGGACGCCGTCGTCGTTCTGCGCGGCGCTGGCCATCGCATTGGGCGCCACGCTCGTGAAGTGCTCCGGCCGGATGCCGATCTCCACCGCCTGGCCGTTGCGCAGTTCGCCGGCCTCGACCTGCGCCCGCGCCTGCGCACCGCGCGCGAGCGCCAGCACCAGGCCGTCATGGCCGCTGGCCGACACGGTCGCCGGCAGCAGGTTGATCGCCGGCGAGCCGATGAAGGTGGCGACGAAGCGGTTCGCCGGCTGCTCGTACAGCTCGACCGGCGTGCCGGCCTGCTGCACCCGGCCCTCGTGCATCACGACGATCTTGTCGCCGAGCGTCATCGCCTCGACCTGGTCGTGCGTCACGTAGACCATCGTCGCCTTCAGCTCGCGGTGCAGCCGCGCCAGCTCGACGCGCGTCTTCACGCGCAGCGAGGCGTCCAGGTTCGACAGCGGCTCGTCGAACAGGAAGAGCTTCGGGTCGCGCACGATCGCGCGGCCGATCGCCACGCGCTGGCGCTGCCCGCCCGAGAGCTCGCGCGGCAGCCGCTGCAGCAGGTGGTCGATGTGCAGCGCCTTCGCGGCGGATTCGATGCGCCGCCTGCGCTCGGCGCGGTCGGCGCCGTGCAGCTTCAGGCCGAAGGCCATGTTGTCGAACACGTTCATGTGCGGGTACAGCGCGTAGCTCTGGAACACCATCGCGATGCCGCGCTGCGCCGGCGGCAGGTGGTTGACGACCACGCCGTCGATCGCCAGCTCGCCGCCGGTGATCTCCTCGAGCCCGCACATCATGCGCAGCAGCGTGGTCTTGCCGCAGCCGCTCGGGCCCACCAGCACGACGAACTCGCCGGCGTCGATCTGCAGGTCGACGCCCTGCAGCACGACGGTGTCGCCATAGGATTTCGAGACGTTGGTCAGCGTGACTTGGGTCATGGGTGAAGTTACTTGAGGGCACCCGCGGTGATGCCGCGGATCAGCTGCCGCGACAGCAGCGCATACACCACCAGCACCGGCAGCACGGCCAGCGACAGCGCGGCCAGCACGGCGTTCCAGTCGGTCGCGAACTGGCCGATGAACTGCTGCACGCCGAGCGTCAGCGTCTGCGTGCCTTCCGAGGGCGCGAGGATCAGCGGGAACCACAGGTCGTTCCAGATCGGCACCATCGTGAACACGCCCACCGTGGCGACCGCCGGACGCACCAGCGGCAGCACGATGCGCAGGAAGATCACGTACTCGCTGACGCCGTCGCAGCGCGCCGCATCCTTCAGCTCGCCGGGCACCTGGCGGATGAACTCCGACAGGATCAGGATCGCCAGCGGCAGCCCCTGCGCCACGTACACCAGCACCAGCGCGGTCAGCGTGTTGACGAGGTCGAGCGCCACCATGGTCTGCAGGATCGACACCGAGCCGAGGCGGATCGGCACCATGATCCCGAACGCGAGGAACAGCGCCAGCAGCCGGTTGCCGGGGAAGCGGTATTCGGTCAGCGCCCACGCGGCCATCGCGCCGAGCAGCAGGATCAGGATCAACGAGCAACCGGTGACGATGACGCTGTTGGCGAACATGCCGCCGATCGACGCGTTGCCCAGCACCTTGGCATAGCCGACCACGCTGAGCGTGGCGGCGGTGGGCAGCCCGAGCGGGTCGTCGAAGATCGCGCGCCGCGTCTTGAACGAGTTGACCAGCACCAGCAGGATCGGGAACAGCACCAGCAGCGAGTAGCCGCCGAGCGTCAGGTGCACGAAGATCGACCGGGCCAGGCGGTTCACAACGCGAACCTCCGCAGCCGCCGCTGCACGACGAACAGGTAGACCGCGATGCCCGACAGGATCACCAGGAACATCAGCGTCGCGAGCGACGCGCCCATCGTCGCGCTGCCCGGCTGCGACTGGTAGCCGAAGAAGGTGCGGTAGAACAGCGTGCCCAGCAGGTCGGTCGCGAAGTTCGGGCCGGCCGAGGCGCCCTTCACCGCATACACCAGGTCGAAGGCGTTGAAGTTGCCGACGAAGGTCAGGATGTTGACGAGCCCGAGCGTCGGCAGGATCAGCGGCAGGCGGATCGCCCAGAAGATGCGCCACGGCCCGGCGCCCTCGACCACGGCGGCCTCGATGATGTCCTCGGGGATCGCGATCAGCGCCGCGTAGATCAGCATCATCGGGATGCCGATGAACTGCCACACCGACATCAGCGTCAGCACCGGCAGCGCGGTCTCCTCCATGCCGAGCCACGGGCCGAAGAAGCGCTCGAGCCCGACGAAGCCGAGCAGCTTCTCGGTGACGCCCCACAGCGGCGACAGGATCAGCTGCCAGCTGAAGCCGATGATCACCACCGACAGCAGCGTCGGCAGGAACAGCACCGTGCGGTAGGCCGCCGCGCCGCGCAGGCCGCGCAGCGACAGCAGCGCCGCCAGCACCAGCGCCACCGGGTTCTGCACCAGCGAGTGGATGACGAAGAACTCGACGTTGTTCACCATCGCGTTGCGGAAGCTCTCGAACCACTGCGGATCGAGCAGCAGCGTGCGGAAGTTCTGCAGCCCGACGAACGACACCGCGCCGTCGGGCCCGGTGCCGTAGGCGCTGAGCCGCAGCGTGTCGACCAGCGGCCAGGCGCTGAACGCGGTGTAGACCAGCACGGCCGGTGCCAGGAACACCAACACATGCCACGGAAAGCGTTTCATACCCAGCGGCCCCCGTGGAACCGGCTTTGCCGGGCCACCAGGGGCGCCCCCTCGGGGGGAGGCGCGCAGCGCTTCGGGGGGGACGTCATTTCTGCGGGGCGTACCACTTGGCGAAGCCGGCCTGGATGCGTTGGGCCGCATCCTTCGGCGCAAGCTTGCCGTTGAGGACCTGCGAGTTGACGGTCCACAGCTCGTTCTCCATGCTCGGCTCGCCGCGGCTCATCACCTGGGCGTTCAGCCGGATGGTCGACTTGCACTGCGCGCGCCAGCCGATCATCTGCCGCGCCACCGGGTCCTTCACGTCGACTGCATGTTTCGCCAGCGAGAAGAAGCCGGTCGCCTTGTTGGTGTACAGCTCGGCGAACTCCTTCGACGCGAGCCAGGTCAGGAACACCTTCGCATCCGCGGAATTCTTGCCGGCCTTGTTGATGCCCATGCCGATGTCGGTGTGGTCCGAGATGTAGCAGGCGTCGCCGGCCTTGCGCACCGGCGGCGGGAACGCGCCGAACTCGAAACCGGGCTCCTTCTCGAAGTACGCGATGTCCCACGAGCCGGTCGGGTAGATCGCCGCCTTGCCGGAGGCAAACAGGTTCTGCGAGTCGCCGTAGGTCTCGGCCTGGTAGCCCTTGGGCAGGTAGGCCGACCACTTGGCCATCGTCGCCCACACGTCGACGAACTCGGGATCGGTGAACTTCTTCTTGCCGGCGATCAGCGCGCGGCGGCCTTCCTCGCCCTTCCAGTAGTTCGGGCCGATGCCGGTGAAGACGATCTGGCTGGTCTCCCACTGGTCGGCGGTGCCGAGCGCGATCGGCGCGACCTTGCCTTGCGCCTTGATCTTGTCGAGCACCGCGAAGAACTCCGCCTCGGTGGCCGGCGGCGTGACGCCGGCGTCCGCGAAGATCTTCTTGTTGTAGAAGAAGCCGTGGATCACCGAGGCCATCGGCATGCAGTAGGTGTCCTTGCCGTCGTCGGTCTGCCACGCGACCTTGGCCGAATCGGGGAAGTTCGCGAGACCGGGCTCGCCGTCGAGCTTCGCGAGGCGGCCCTTCTTGTAGAGGTCGAGCGCCACGTCGAACGGGCGGCAGGTGATCAGGTCGCCGGCGCTGCCCGCGGCAAGCCGCGCGCTCAGCACCGAGTTGTATTCCGGCGGCGCGGTCGGCGAGAACTTCACCGTGATGCCGGGGTGCGCCTTCGTGAAGGCCGGCAGCAGCACCTCGTCCCACAGCGCCTTGTCGTCGGTGCGCCAGCTTTCGATGACGAGCGAGCCGGCTTGCGCGCTGGCGGCCAGGGCAAGTGCGGCGCAGGCCAGTGCGGTGCGAACGGGGCGGGTCATGGGCAGTCTCCTTCGGTGGATGGGCGGGGCGCAAGGTACCATCGGCCGCCGTGTGACACGAGGCCCGCACAAGGGTCCGCGCGCGACACCGCTGCACGAGGCCAAGTGCTTGTCATTCCAGGGATTTCCGACCATGAGGCGACAGGACGCGCTCACGCTTTCTTACGCTGCACTGCGCGCCTGCGCAGGCGCCGCGAAGGGCCGTGCCGCGCCCCGCGCCTTACACAACATTGCAATTCGCAGGGATTCGAAAGACGCGTGGCGCGGGTTTGCCCTGACGCTTCTGCTGCTCGCGGGTGCGGCGATCCATGCGCAGGCCCAGACCCTCGACGTGCTGCACTGGTGGACCTCGGCCGGCGAGCGCCGCGCCGTCGAGCAACTGGTGCAGCAGCTCGACAAGCGCGGCATCGTCTGGAACGACGCCGCGATCCCCGGCGGCGGCGGTGGCGGCGCGATGAAGGTGCTGAACAGCCGCGTGCTGGCGCGCGACCCGCCCGACGCCGCGCAGGTGATCGGCCGCACGCTGGCCGACTGGTCGGACCTGGGCCTGGTGCTGCCGCTCGACGAGGTGGCGCAGCGCAACCGCTGGAGCCAGTCGCTGTTCCCGGTGGTGCAGCGCGTGATCACGCACCGCGGCCGCATCGTCGCCGCACCGCTCGGCGTGCACCGCATCAACACGCTGTTCTACAACCAGCGGGTGTGGGCGCGGCTGAAGCTCGGCGTACCGAAGGGCTGGGGCGATGTCGAGCAGGCGGCGGCCACGCTGCGCAGCGCCGGCATCGCACCGTTCGCATGGAGTGACGAGCCGTGGCAGATCGCCACCGTGTTCGAGACGCTGCTGCTCTCCGAGGGTGGGCCGGCGCTGTATGCCGAGCTGGCCGCCACGCAGCGCTGGCAGGCCTGGCAGGACCCGCGCGTCATGAAAGCGCTGGAGCGGCTGCGCTGGCTGCGGCGCCTGAACGGAGAGACGGCCATCGAGCAGCGCTGGACCGCATCGGCGCGCCAGCTCTTCACCGGCGATGCCGGCATGCTGATCATGGGCGACTGGACCGGCGGCGAGCTGACCGCCTGGGGCGCGCAGGCCGGCCGCGACTACGGCTGCGCACCGGTGCCCGGCACGGCCGGCATGCACCTGTACAGCATCGACACGCTGGCGATGCTGGTCGGCACGAAGAAGCGCGAGCCCGAGCAGGAGCGCATGGCCGAGGTGGTGGTGTCGCCGGCAGCGCAGCTCGCCTACAACCAGGCCAAGGGCTCGGTGCCGGTGCGCGACGACATCGACCCGGCGCAGCTCGACGAGTGCGCGCGCGACTCGTGGCAGACGCTGAAGCGCGCCGACAGCCCGCAGCTGCCGAGCATCGCGCACCGGATGGCCGCCGACGAGGCCACGAAGGACGCGCTGGCCGATGCGCTGCACCGCTATCTGAAGGACCCCGCCGTCACGCCCGCCCGCGCGCAGGAGCGCCTGGTGGCGCTGATCCGCAGCGCGGCGCGGTCGCCCGCTTCTCCTTGAAGACTGCGCCCCGGACTGCACCATGACCCTCGCCCGCAAGCGCACCATCCTCGCCGTCGACGACGACCAGAAGACCCGGCAGCTGCTGAAGCTGTACCTGGAGAAGCACCAGTACGTGGTGCAGCTCGCGGCCGACGGCGCGAGCTTCCGCAGCGGCTTCGAGCGCTACCGCGACGACCTGAGCCTGGTGATCCTCGACGTGATGCTGCCCGACACCGACGGCTTCGCGCTGTGCCAGATGGTGCGGCAGCGCGCACCGACGCTGCCGATCATCATGCTGACCGCGAGCGCCGACGACACCGAGCGCATCGTCGGCCTGGAACTC
>NZ_JBFUGW010000280.1:0-7757 GCF_056402735.1 Rhizobacter sp. P3_C12 | reverse complement strand
GCCATGTGCGGCATGTCCTCGATCGGGTTGATCTTGGACACGACGCCCTTGTTGCCGTGGCGGCCGGCCATCTTGTCGCCGGGTTGCAGGCGGCGCTTGACGGCCAGGTACACCTTCACCATCTTCAGCACGCCGGCCGGCAGCTCGTCGCCCTGCGTGAGCTTCTTGCGCTTCTCTTCGAACGCGAGGTCGAAGCTGTGGCGCGTCTGCTCCAGCGAGTTCTTGATCGACTCGAGCTGGTTGGCGATGTCGTCATCGGCCGGGCGGATGTCGAACCAGTGGTACTTCTCGACGCTGGCCAGGTAGGCCTTGTCGATCGCGGTGCCCTTGGCGATCTTCTGCGGGCCGCCGTTGGCGATCTTGCCCGACAGCAGCTTCTCGATCCGGTCGAACGCGTCGGCCTCGACGATGCGCAGCTGGTCGTTCAGGTCGAGGCGGTAGCGCTTCAGCTCATCGTCGATGATCTGTTGCGCGCGCTTGTCGCGCTGGATGCCTTCGCGGGTGAAGACCTGCACGTCGATGACGGTGCCGCTGGTGCCCTGGTCGACGCGCAGCGAGGTGTCCTTCACGTCGGAGGCCTTCTCGCCGAAGATCGCGCGCAGCAGCTTCTCTTCCGGCGTCAGCGTGGTCTCGCCCTTCGGCGTGACCTTGCCCACCAGCGTGTCGCCCGGGTTGACCTCGGCGCCCACGTAGACGATGCCCGATTCGTCCAGGCGAGCCAGTTGCTGCTCGCTCAGGTTCGGGATGTCGCGCGTGATTTCTTCCGAGCCCAGCTTGGTGTCGCGCGCCATCACCACCAGTTCCTCGATGTGGATCGAGGTGTAGCGGTCGTCGGCGATCACGCGTTCGCTGATCAGGATCGAGTCTTCGAAGTTGTAGCCGTTCCAGGGCATGAACGCGACCAGCATGTTCTGGCCGAGCGCCAGCTCGCCGATGTCGGTCGAGGCGCCGTCGGCGATGATGTCCTCGGCGGAGACGGTGTCGCCGCGCTTGACGATCGGACGCTGGTGGATGTTCGTGTTCTGGTTCGAACGCTGGTACTTGATCAGGTTGTAGATGTCGACGCCGACTTCACCGGCCACCGTCTCGTTGTCGTTGACGCGGATCACGATGCGGTTGGTGTCGACGTAGTCCACGACACCGCCGCGGCGCGCGGCCACGACCGTGCCCGAGTCCTTGGCGGCGACGCGTTCGACACCGGTCCCCACCAGCGCCTTCTCGGGGCGCAGCGTCGGCACGGCCTGGCGCTGCATGTTGGCGCCCATCAGCGCGCGGTTCGCATCGTCGTGCTCGAGGAACGGCACCAGCGAGGCGGCCACCGAGACGATCTGCGTCGGCGCCACGTCCATGTACTGGATGCGCTCCGGCGAGGTCAGGATCGACTCGCCGTTGTCACGCGCGGAGACCAGCTCGTCGATCAGCTTGCCGTCGGCGTCGAGCGAGGCGTTGGCCTGCGCGATCACGTACTTGCCTTCCTCGATGGCCGACAGGTAGTCGATCTGCATCGTCACCTTGCCGTCGGCCACGCGACGGTACGGCGTCTCGAGGAAGCCGTACTCGTTGAGCTGCGCGTACAGGGCGAGCGAGTTGATCAGGCCGATGTTCGGGCCTTCCGGCGTCTCGATCGGGCACACGCGGCCGTAGTGGGTCGGGTGCACGTCGCGGACTTCGAAGCCGGCGCGTTCGCGGGTCAGGCCGCCCGGGCCCAGGGCCGAGACGCGACGCTTGTGCGTGATCTCGGACAGCGGGTTGGTCTGGTCCATGAACTGCGACAGCTGCGACGCACCGAAGAACTCCTTCAGCGCCGCGGAGATCGGCTTGGAGTTGATCAGGTCGTGCGGCATCAGCGCTTCGGTCTCGGCCTGGCCGAGGCGTTCCTTGACGGCCTTCTCGATGCGGGCGAGGCCCGAGCGGTACTGGTTCTCGGCCAGTTCGCCCACGCAGCGCACGCGACGGTTGCCCAGGTGGTCGATGTCATCGACTTCGCCGCGGCCGTTGCGCAGCTCGACGAGGATCTTCACGACGTCGAGGATGTCGTCGTTCGACAGCGTCATCGGGCCTTCCGGCACGTCGCGGCCGACCCGGGCGTTGAACTTCATGCGGCCCACGCGCGACAGGTCGTACGTGTCGGCGTTGTAGAACAGCCGGTTGAAGAGCGCTTCGACGGCGTCTTCGGTCGGCGGCTCGCCGGGGCGCATCATGCGGTAGATGGCGACGCGCGCGGCCAGCTGGTCGGCCGTTTCATCGGCGGCCAGCGTCTGCGAGATGTAGGCGCCTTCGTCCAGCTCGTTGGTGTAGAGGCACTGCATCTCCTTCACACCGGCGGTGCGCAGCTTCTTCAGCAGCGAATCGGTCAGCTCGTCGTTCGCCTTCGCGATGATCTCGCCGGTGTCCGGGTCGACCATGTTGCGGGCCAGCACGCGGCCGACCAGGAAGTCTTCCGGCACGCTGATGAACTGCGTCTCGCTCTGCTCGATCTGGCGCGTGTGGCGCGCGGTGATGCGCTTGTCCTTCTCGACGACGACGCTGCCGTTCTTGTCGGTGATGTCGAAGCGGGCCACTTCGCCGCGCAGGCGGTCGGCGACGAACTCCATCTGGGCACCGGAGTCCATCAGGCGGAAGTTGTCGAACACGAAGAAGTTCGCGAGGATCGATTCCGGGTTCAGGCCGATGGCCTTCAGCAGGATCGTCACCGGCATCTTGCGGCGGCGGTCGACGCGGAAGTACAGGATGTCCTTCGGGTCGAACTCGAAGTCGAGCCAGGAGCCGCGGTACGGAATGATGCGGGCGCTGAACAGCAGCTTGCCCGAGCTGTGGGTCTTGCCCTTGTCATGTTCGAAGAACACGCCCGGCGAGCGGTGCAGCTGCGAGACGATCACGCGCTCGGTGCCGTTCACGATGAACGAACCGTAGTCGGTCATGAGCGGCACTTCGCCCATGTAGACCTCTTGTTCCTTGATTTCCTTGACCGTCTTCGCCTGCGGCGACTCGCGGTCATAGATGATCATCTGCAGCTTGGCGCGCACCGCAGCGGCGTAGGTCAGGCCACGCTGCTGGCACTCCCGCGTGTCGAACGCAGGCTTGGCCATGTTGAACTCGATGAACTTCATCTCCACGAACCCGTTGTGCGACACGATCGGGAAAGCGGAGAGGAAAGCGGCCTGCAGGCCTTCAGGCTTGCGTTTCTGCGGAGCGACGTCCTTCTGGAGGAAGGCGACGTACGACTCCTTCTGCATCGTCAGCAGATAGGGAACGTTGAGGACACTCTCGCGCTTGCCGAAGCTCTTGCGAATCCGCTTGCGCTCGGTGTAGCTGTAGGGGGTTGCGTGCTGCGCCATATGTGATTTCTCACTCCGTATCGGGGAACAGAACCGGGCCCAGGCCTGCTCCCGTCGGCGACTGTCTTTCGAACATTGCGTTCGACGCTTGGTGGCTGGCCACTACCAACCGCTGGCGGACAACCCCGGCATTGCACCGGAGTCCGACCAAACCCGTTCTCTGCAGTCGGATCAGAGAACACTTGAAAAGGAGGGGAAGTCCGACATTGTCGTTGCTCCCGCCTTTTCAGGTGCCCTCAGGGGGACAAACCCCTGAAGCGCAAAAGGCTGGGGCCGTGAACCGGCGCCCAGCCCGCTGCTGACCAGCCGAATTACTTGACTTCGGCCTTCGCGCCGGCATCCACCAGCTTCTTGACAGCGGCTTCTGCGTCGGCCTTGGGCACGGCTTCCTTGACGGGCTTCGGAGCGCCGTCGACCAGGTCCTTGGCTTCCTTCAGGCCCAGGCCCGTCAGTTCGCGCACGGCCTTGATGACCGACACCTTGTTCGCGCCGGCTTCGAGCAGCACGACGTTGAATTCGGTCTTTTCTTCAACGACAGCAGCAGCAGCGCCGCCGCCGCCGCCGCCACCGCCGGTGGCCATGGAAGCGGCGGTCACGCCGAACTTCTCTTCGATGGCCTTGACCAGGTCGTTGAGTTCCATCACCGACATGCTGTCCAGCGAGGTCAGGAATGCGTCTTTATCGAATGCCATTTTGGGTTCCTAGAGATCAGGTAAAGGTTGAGAGGGTCGTCTTCAGGCTGCGGCAGCTTCGGCGGCGGGGGCTGCTTCTGCAGCACCTTCGCCACGTTGCTTGGCCAGCGCGGCCAGGACGGCGGCCGTGCGCTGCACCGGTGCCATCAGCAGGCCGGCCAGCTGCGACAGCAGCACTTCCTTGGTGGGAATGCTGGCCAGGGCCTTCACGCCGTCGGCGTTCAGGACCTTGCCGGCGTACGCACCAGCCTTGATGACGAGCTTGTCGTTGCCCTTGGCAAAGTCGGCGATGACTTTGGCCGCGGCAACGGCGTCCTCGGAAAAACCGTAGATCAGCGGGCCGACGAAGCTTTCCGCGGCCACCTCGAACGACGTACCGGCAACGGCACGGCGAGCCAGGGTGTTCTTCAGCACGTGAAGGTACACGCCCTTGTCGCGAGCCTGCTTGCGCAGTGCGTCCAGGTGAGCCACGGTGAGGCCACGGTACTCGGCCAGCGCCAACGTCTGTGAACGCGCGACTTGCGCGGCCACATCCGTCACCACGGCTGCTTTCTCGTTGCGATTGAGACTCAAGGTCTGCTCCTCACACATCGTGTCCGTCGGCAGGGATGCCTCAGGACACACCACGATTCAGCGACCTCTGCCTTGGAACCGGAATTCCTTGCCAGTGGGATCGCCATCTGCGCGGGCTTCGGATCGGGTGTCGCCACCGTCTCGTCGATTAAGCGGCCCGGGGGCCACGCCTGCGGTCTTGGATGGCCTGGCCCGGTTTGCACCGGACCAGCCCACCAATTCATCGGACCGGCACCAGACTCGTGCCAGCCCTCGATCTGTCAGATCAGGCGGCCGTTGCCGACGCGTTGATCGAAGCGACGTCCACGCGGGCGCCCACGCCCATCGTCGACGACACCGCCACCTTGCGCAGGTAGATGCCCTTGCTCGACGCCGGCTTGGCCTTGTTCAGGGCCTCGATCAGCGCGCGCAGGTTGCCCACCAGCTTGTCGGCGTCGAACGAGCGACGGCCGATGGTGCTGTGGACGATGCCGGCCTTGTCGACGCGGAACTGCACCTGGCCGGCCTTCGCGTTCTTCACCGCGGTGGCCACGTCGGGCGTCACGGTGCCGACCTTCGGGTTCGGCATCAGGCCGCGCGGGCCGAGGATCTGGCCCAGCGTACCGACGATCCGCATCGTGTCCGGCGAAGCGATCACGACGTCGAAGTTCAGGTTGCCGGCCTTCACCTGCTCGGCGAGGTCGTCCATGCCGACGATGTCGGCGCCGGCGGCACGGGCTTCTTCAGCCTTGGCGCCTTGCGCGAACACCGCGACACGCTTGGTCTTGCCGGTGCCGTTGGGCAGCACGACGGCGCCACGAACGACCTGGTCGGACTTCTTGGCGTCGATGCCGAGTTGCACGGCCACGTCGATGGATTCATCGAACTTGGCGGTCGCGCATTCCTTGACGATGGCCAGCGCGTTGTCGAGGGCGTACAGCTTGGTGCTGTCGACCTTGCCAGCGGTGGCTTTTTGGCGTTTGGTCAGCTTGGCCATGCTCAGACTCCTTCAGTGGTCACGCCCATCGAGCGGGCGGTGCCGGCGATCGTGCGAACGGCGGCATCCATGTTGGCTGCCGTCAGATCCTTGACCTTGGTCTTCGCGATCTCTTCGAGCTGGGCACGGGTGATCTTGCCGACCTTGTCGGTGTGCGGCTTGGCCGAGCCCTTGTCGAGCTTGATCGCCTTCTTGATCAGCACGGTCGCCGGGGGCGACTTCATGATGAACGTGAAGGACTTGTCCGCGAACGCGGTGATCACGACCGGCAGCATCAGGCCGGGTTCCAGCCCCTGGGTCTGCGCGTTGAACGCCTTGCAGAACTCCATGATGTTCAGGCCACGCTGGCCGAGGGCCGGGCCGATCGGGGGCGACGGGTTGGCCTTGCCGGCCGGTACTTGCAGCTTGATGAAGCCGACAATCTTCTTTGCCATGATTTCTCCAGAGAGGCCTGCCTTGGCAGACGGGCCTTGAGTGCCAACGCAAGGGGCTGGTTACCCTTGCTCCTCGTACCGGTGTCTCGTCACCGGCATCAACGGGATGGCCTTTGGCAAGTTGCCTTGCCGGGCCGCCATCCGGGCCCGAATTCTTCAGGCCGTCAGACCTTCTCGACCTGCGAGAAGTCGAGCTCGACCGGCGTGGCACGGCCGAAGATCGTGACCGAGACGCGCACCTTGGACTTGTCGTAGTTGACGTCCTCGATCGCACCGTTGAAGTCGGTGAACGGGCCTTCCTTGACGCGCACCAGTTCGCCCACTTCCCACTCGACCTTCGGACGCGGCTTCTCGACGCCTTCCTGCATCTGGGTGACGATCTTCATCACCTCGGCTTCGGAGATCGGCGCCGGGCGGTTCTTCGCACCGCCGACGAAGCCGGTGACCTTGCTGGTGTGCTTCACCAGGTGCCAGGTGTCGTCGGCCATTTCCATCTCGACCAGCACGTAGCCCGGGAAGAAGCGGCGCTCGGTCACGGCCTTCTTGCCGTTCTTCAGCTCGACGACCTCTTCCATCGGCACCAGGATGCGGCCGAACTTCTCCTGCATGCCGGCGCGGTCGATGCGCTCGCGCAGGTTGCGCTCGACGGCCTTCTCCATGCCCGAATAGGCATGCACCACGTACCAGCGCTTGTTGCCGGCCGGCGCCAGGGGCGCGGGCACGGCTTCGGCCGCGGTTTGCTCGTTGGGCTGTTGTTCGCTCATCAGGATGTCCTCAACGCTTCCAGCCCAGGATCAGGTCGTACAACACCCATTCGAGCGTCTTGTCGGTGAACCACAGGAACAGCGCCATCACGACCACGAAGGCAAAGACGTACAGCGTCATCTGCGTCGCTTCCTTGCGGCTCGGCCAGACGACCTTGCGGACTTCGCGCGACGAATCCTGCCCGAAGGCGATCAGCTGCTTGCCGCTTTCGGACGTGAAGAACAGCCCGACAGCGGCCACCAGCAGCAGCACCAGGGCGCCGACGCGCAGCCAGAGGTCCTGCTTGCCGAGCGCATAGAACGCCGCCACGGCCGCAATCACCAGCACGCCGGAGGCGGCGAGCTTGGCCTTGTCAGTGCCCGTGGAGACGGTTTCGACTTGTGGATTCGACATTTCGCTCTTCAAAAAACATGTGCCGCTTTTCAGCAGCAAAGCCCGCCGGGACTTTTCGTCGCCGTGCGGGCTGCTTGGGCCACCAATCTCAACCCCACCAACTTCACCGATTGGCAGGGGCAGAGGGAATCGAACCCCCAACCTCTGGTTTTGGAGACCAGCGCTCTGCCAGTTGAGCTATACCCCTGTGGCCTTCAAACGCAAATTACTCGAGGATCTTGGCGACGACGCCGGCGCCGACGGTGCGGCCGCCTTCACGAATGGCGAAGCGCAGGCCTTCTTCCATCGCGATCGGGGCGATCAGCTTCACCGTGATGCTCACGTTGTCGCCAGGCATCACCATTTCCTTGTCCTTCGGCAGCTCCACCGCGCCGGTCACGTCCGTCGTGCGGAAGTAGAACTGCGGGCGGTAGTTGTTGAAGAACGGCGTGTGGCGGCCGCCTTCTTCCTTGCTCAGCACGTACACCTCGGCCGTGAAGTGCGTGTGCGGCTTGATGCTGCCCGGCTTGCACAGCACCTGGCCGCGCTGCACGTCTTCACGCTTCGTGCCACGCAGCAGGATGCCGACGTTGTCGCCTGCCTGGCC
>NZ_JBFUGW010000279.1:0-7794 GCF_056402735.1 Rhizobacter sp. P3_C12 | reverse complement strand
GCCCCGGCCACTCGGGCGGCGTCGCGTTCCTGAAGAGCCCGGTCGGGCGCATGTTCCACCAGTTCTTCGGCGAGAACATGCTGCGCGCCGACGTGTGCAACAGCGTCGACGAGCTCGGCCAGTTGCTCGACCACACCGGCCCGATCGCCGAGAGCGAGCGCAATGCGGCGCGCATCTTCAACGCCGACCACTGCTTCTTCGTCACCAACGGCACCAGCACCAGCAACAAGATGGTGTGGCACCACAACGTGGCGCCGGGCGACGTGGTGGTGGTCGACCGCAACTGCCACAAGTCGATCCTGCACTCGATCATCATGACGGGCGCGGTGCCGGTGTTCCTGCCGCCCACGCGCAACCACTACGGCATCATCGGCCCGATCCCCGAGGCCGAGTTCTCGCCCGAGGCCATCCGCCGCAAGATCGCGAAGAACCCGCTGCTGGCCGGTGTCGATGCGAAGAAGGTCAAGCCGCGCATCCTGACGTTGACGCAGAGCACGTATGACGGCGTGCTCTACAACACCGAGAGCATCAAGAAATCGCTCGACGGCTACATCGACACGCTGCACTTCGACGAGGCCTGGCTGCCGCACGCGGCCTTCCACGAGTTCTACGGCGAATACCACTCGATGGGCCGCAACCGGCCGCGCCCGAAGGACCAGATCGTCTATGCGACGCAGTCCACGCACAAGCTGCTGGCCGGCATCAGCCAGGCCTCGCAGGTGCTGGTGCAGGACGCGCAGCACCGCAAGCTCGACACGCACCTCTTCAACGAGGCCTACCTGATGCACACGTCGACCAGCCCGCAGTACGCGATCATCGCGAGCTGCGACGTGGCCGCCGCGATGATGGAGGCGCCGGGCGGGCGCGCGCTGGTGGAAGAGAGCATCGCCGAATCGATGGACTTCCGCCGCGCGATGCGCAAGGTCGACAAGGAGTACGGCAAGGACTGGTGGTTCAAGGTCTGGGGCCCGGACAAGCTGGCCGCCGACGGCATCGGCAAGAGCAGCGACTGGGTGCTGAAGGCCGGCGAGAAGTGGCACGGCTTCGGCAACCTCGCGAGCGGCTTCAACCTGCTCGATCCGATCAAGTGCACGCTGATCACGCCGGGGCTCGATGTCTCGGGCAAGTTCGCGAAGACCGGCATCCCGGCGTCGATCGTCACCAAGTTCCTGGCCGAGCACGGCGTGGTGGTCGAGAAGACGGGGCTGTACTCGTTCTTCATCATGTTCACGATCGGCATCACGAAGGGCCGCTGGAACACGCTGCTGACCGCGCTGCAGCAGTTCAAGGACGACTACGACCGCAATGCGCCGCTGTGGCGCGTGCTGCCGGAGTTCGTGGCCAAGCAGCCGCGCTACGAGCGCATGGGGCTGCAGGACCTGAGCCAGGCCATCCATGAGATGTACGCCAAGGGCGACATCGCACGCCTGACCACCGAGATGTATTTGTCCGACCTGCAGCCGGCGATGAAGCCCACCGATGCGTTCGCGCGCATCGCGCACCGCGACACCGAGCGCGTGGCGATCGACGACCTGGAAGGCCGCGTCACCACCTCGCTGCTGACGCCGTACCCGCCGGGCATCCCGCTCTTGATCCCGGGCGAGCGCTTCAACAAGAAGATCGTCGACTACCTGAAGTTCACGCGCGCGTTCAACGCCAAGTTCCCGGGCTTCGACACCGATGTCCACGGGCTGGTGGAGCATGACAGCGGCGAGGGATCGCGGACGTACCACGTGGATTGCGTGAAGGAAGGTTGAGCGCCGGCGGTATGGGGAGGTACGAATGGACCTCCTCAAGGTTGATGAATTTGCTCGGCTTGTTGTGACAAATTCCTTCGCGCATCGCTAGACTGCGCGCACCGCAGCGGCAGACCACTGCCGCGCGGGTTGCCAGTGCCCCACAAGGCCGAAGGCGACACACCTCTCCCTCGTTGTCATTGGATGCATGGTCGACGACCGTGCGCTGGAGGACTCTTTTGGAACTGATCTTGGTTGCGTCGCGGCGTGTCCGCGGCTGGGTGGTGTCGTGCCTGGGTGCGCTGGCGCTGGCTCTGTCTTCTTCGGCGACTTGGGCTCAGCTGGTGGTCGGCAATGGCGGCCAGCCGAGCTATCAGCATTCGATCGCCGTGCCGCCGGGCGTGGCCGGCATGACGCCGAGCATCAGCCTGGCCTATGGCGGCGAAGGCAGCGGGCCGCTCGGGCACGGATGGTCGCTGCAGGGCATCTCGGCCATTGCGCGTTGTGCCGACAACCTGTCCACCGACGGGCATGTGAGGGGCGTCAACAACAGCGCCGCCGACAAGCTGTGCCTGGATGGCCAGCGCCTGATCCAGACCGATGAGGCGGGCGTTCCGCTGCCGTTTCCGCAGACCAACGACAGCGCCGGTGGCAGCGGCCTGCTGCGCGAGTACCGCACCGAGAAGGACACGTATGCGCGCATCCGCGCCTACGGCACAGGGGGTGGTTCGCCGACGTACTTCAAGGTGTGGACCAAGGACGGGCGCATCCACGAATACGGCACCAACCCCGCTGCGAACGCGATGGCCGATGCCGCCGTCACCGCGCAGGCCAGCGGCGTCATCACCACCTGGCTGATCAGTCGCAGCAGCGACCTGAAGGGCAACTACATCGACTTCCAGTACCAGCAGCGCGGCGTCGCCTGGGGCAGCGCGACCCAGGGCAACGCCATCCCGGGCCACGACTGGAGCCTGCGCGAGATCCGCTACACCGGCAGCGCCACGCAGGCGCCGGCCCACAAGATCGTCTTCAGCTACGTCGACCTGCCGGCGACAGCCCCCACGGGCAAGTCGCACGACCGCCGCGAGGCCTGGGTGGCCGGCAGCAAGCAGCTCAACATCCAGCAGCTCGTGCAGGTGCAGACCTTCTCGAATGCAGATGTTTCGCCGCTGAAGATCCGGACCGTGCGGTTCGCCTACGACAACGGCCCGGTGACCAACCGCAGCCGGCTCGTGCGCATCACCGAATGCCTGGGCGTGGCCGAGTCGGCGTGCCTGCCGCCGACCACCTTCGACTACGCGCCCGGCGGCGGCGAGGCCTACCAGCGCAATGCGGCTTTCGCCGCCAGCGCGATGGCGACGCTGACGCTGCAGAGCACGGTGATCGGGCTGGCCGGCAAGCGCTATTCGAACGCTGGCGTCATCACCGCCGACTTCGACGGCGACGGCAAGACCGACATCATCCGCTGGTCCGACAACCCGGCGCTGAACCAGCTCTACCTCAGCAACGGCGAYGGGACGTTCCGGCAGGCCGGCAATTTCAATCTGGTCGGAGCAGATCAGTGGCTGTACCACAGCAACGGCTGCTTCAGCACGCGGGTGGCCGACTTCAACGGCGACGGCCTGCCGGACCTGCTGCGCTTCAGGGACAGCCACGAGACCACGTCGGTGAACATCACCACGGCGTGCCCGGCCGTCAACACGGAGCTGTACCTCAACAACGGCGACGGCACTTTCCAGCGCAAGGCCATCACCGGCGTGACGCTGCTGGAGCACGCCAGCCAGGACAGCTACCTCACGAGCCACGGCGAGGTCCAGGACGGCTTCGGCTGGACCTCCGGCTACACCTTCTACCTGCTGGACATCGACAACGATGGGCTGATCGACATCGTCACCGCCTATGTGCCCAGCCAGGGCGTGGTGATCGATCCCTCCAACGACCCGTGCGCGGCCACCGTCTGCACCCAGGTGTTCAAGGGCGACGGGCAGGGCGGCTTCGTCGAGCGGCCCACCAACGTGACGAACAAGAACCTGTACTCGCCGCCGCAAGGCCCGTATGCGCTGGGCCAGCCCTCGCACGTGATGGACTTCGACAGCGACGGCAACTTCGACCTCGCACCGGCCGGCATGCTGGGCACCGGTGCGAACCTGCGGCCGCCCGCGACCGCGTGGCGCTCACTCGGAGACTTCTCGTTCCTGCCGGTCAACGGCCTCGGTGCAAGCGGCGGCTGCCAATCACCGCTCGACTTCAACGGCGACGGCCGCATGGACTGCCTGAGCAGCGTCTCCGACGGTGGCGGGCTCCTGCTGCGTGAGAGCAACTACAACCTGGGTTCCGAGTCGCTGATCACGACAGCGCCGCAGCTCGGGTTCACAACGCACACGGCCGACATCGTCTTCGCGGACGTCAACCGCGATGGCCGCGACGACATCATCCGCTGGAGCGACGACCCGACGCAGAACAAGATCTACCTGAGCAACGGCGACGGCACCTACCGCCAATCGACCGGCTTCAACCTCAAAACGGCCAACGACCTGCTGCAGCGCAGCGACAGCGCGGCCGCCTTCGTCACCGGCAACTTCACCGGCCGGGGCGACGTGGAGATCCTGCGGCTGCTGGGGTCTCCGACGCCGGGTGACGGCACCAGCAACCAGCTCTACGTCCGCCAGGGTTCCACGCTGCCGCCGGACCTGCTGGTCGGCGTGACCTCGCCCCGCAACCTGCGCACCACGCTGACCTGGGTGCCGCTGGCCAACTCCGCCAGCGGCGCGCTCGGCCCGCGCTACACGAGCGACCGCGGCACGGCGAACGCGGCGGCATTCCCGCTGTTCGACAGCATCGATTCGTCGTACGTCGTCGCCACCATCACGCGCGACAGCGCTGTCGGCGGCGGCCAGGTGCTCGAGGAGTTCAGCTACCGCGGCCTCAAGCTGGCCCATGACGGGTATGGCTCCCGCGGTTTCCGCGAGGTGCGCCGCCAGCGGCAGACGCCCGACGGCACGGTGCTGACGCAGGTGCTGCAACAGCAGCAACGCCATCCCTACATCGGGCTGCCGGCCCGCAGCGAGACCTGGCGGGCCACGCTCGACCAGGCGTCGGGCCTGGTGCTGTCGAGCGAAATCAACGTGCATTGCGAGAAGTCCGCCAGCGCGGCTGCCGAAGCGAATGCCACGGCGGATGCACCGTGCCCGCCGGCGGCCGGCACCCGGATCCTGCGGCCCTATCTCTACAAGGCCACCAAGACCGGCAAGGACCCGGCCACCGGTGAGGCGTTGCCGGTCACCACGACCACCCACCGCTTCAACGACAACGGTGATCCGAAGGAGGTGGTGACGTCGACGAGCGGGAACGCGRCCGGCGTGGCGCAGAGCGTCTCATCGACGGCGACCCACGTCTATGCGATCGACAACATCGCCGGGGACACCTGGCTGCTCGGCCGCTTGCAGGGCAGCACGCAGCAGCATGCGGCGCCGAACAGCCTGGCCGCGATCGGCGCGGGTGCCGGCACGGCAGCAGGTGCGAGCGCCACGCGTGGCACGGCGCCGGCTGCCACGCTGAGTGCGCCGGCCTTTGCGACCACGCAGGTCGGACAGAGCAACAGCGTCACGGCGACGCTGAGCAACAGCGGCGGCGTGGCAATGAACCTGACGGTGCCGACCGCAGCGGCGGTGTCGGGCAGCGAGTTCGGCTTTGCGGGCACGACCTGCGGCGCGAGCCTGGCGGCCGGTGCCTCGTGCACGGTGACCGTGAGCTTCACACCAACGGCGGCCGGTGCGCGCAGTGGCGGGTTGAACATCAACACCGAGCTGGGCGTGAAGTCGGTGGCGCTGTCGGGCACGGGCCAGGCGCCGTCGGGCAGCCTGAGCGCCGTCGACTTCGGCAGTGTGGCCGTCGGCAGCGGGCCGACGCTGACTTCGACGCTCGCCAACACCGGCGTCGGCCCGCTGAGCGTCACGGTGCCCACGGCAGCGTCCGTGAGCGGCACGGACTTCGGCTTCGTCTCGACGACCTGCGGCAACTCGCTGCCGGTGGGGGGCAACTGCGCGGTCACGGTGCGCTTCCAGCCGACGGCCAATGCAGCACGCAGCGGCGGCCTGAGCATCGGCACCGGTGCGGGGACGCTGTCTGCCGCGCTGAATGGCACGGGCCTGCAATCGGTGATCGCGGTGACTGGCAACGGCGCGGCTAGCCTCTCGGCACAGAGGGGCGGTGCGGCGGCAAGCGGCACGGTCACCTTCACGAACAGCGGCAACCAGGCGGCGACGCTCACGATGTCGGGCCTGAGCGCACCTTACTCGGTGAGCCCGGCAAGCTGTACCGCGCCTGCAGGTGGCACGTGCTCGGTGACGGTGTCGATGGCCACGGGCGGCGCGCTTGGTGCGCAAGGCGGCCAGACCTTGACGGCCACAGGGGGCACGACGGGCGCCATGTCGGCTGCCGTGTCGGGCGCGGTGTACGGCTCGAATGTCTACCTCTCGGCCAACAACGCCTCGGCGCTCAGTGCATCGAAGGGCGGCGCTTCCGCGAGCGGCACCGTGACCTTCTTCAACAGCGGCAACCAGGCCGCCACGTTGACGATGTCCGGCCTCGGCAGTGCGTACTCGGTGGCTCCTGGCAGCTGCAACATCGATCCCGGCACGGCGTGCACGGTGACGGTCACGATGAGTTCCGCTGGCGCCATCGGTCCGCAAGGTGCCCAGACGTTGACCGCCACGGGTGGCACCAACGGGGCCGCATCGGCGGCGGTGTCGGGCACGGTGACGGGTTCGGTCTCGACGCTCGCGTTCAGCAGCCTGGCCTTCGGCACGGTGAACCAGAACTCTGCAGCGCCGCAGAACATCATCAGCTGGCGCAACGACGGCAACGTGCCGATGACGCTGACCGGGCTGTCGAATCTGCCCGCCGTGCTGAGCCTGGTCGTCAACAGCTGTACCAACGTGGCACCGGGCCTCACCTGCAACATGGGGGTGCAGCTGGCCACCGGCACGCTGACGAGCTTCAGCCAGACGGTGAGCACGGTCGGGGCGACGGTGAATGGCTCGACCACCGCCAGCGGCGTGGTGCAGACGGTCCCCGGCGCACTGTTCAACCTGAGCACGGTGGCGACGTCGACGACCACGTACACGACGATCACGTTGACGGTGGCCAACCCGTACAGCGCTGCGCAGACGATCACGGCGGCGACCCAGAGCGACGCAGGCACGCCCGGGACGAGCACCTGCACCGTGGGCGGCAGCGTGGCCGCGTCACCAGGGAGTTGCACCTTCCAGTGGGTCTACGACCGATGCACCGCACGCACGGTGAACTTCAGCGTGAAGAACGCGTTCGGCACCGCGACGACGAGCAAGGCGATCGTGAAGGGGACCTGCCTGTGAAGAAGAACCTGTTCGCAGCAATCGCGTGGGTGGTGGTGAGCTCCGCCCATGCACAAGCCCAGTTGCCGCCGGTGACGGGCGTGGACAACCCGTTCAACTACACCCGCACGACGAGCATCACCTACCGGGCGGATGGCCTGGTGGACACCGAGACGATCGAGCCGAACGACCCGCAGCGCTGCGTGGTGACGACGTACAGCTATGACCTGCGGGGCAACCGCACCGGCTCGCTGGTGGCGAACTGCACCGGCGCGAGCGGCGACGCCTTGTTCACCCCGCGCAGCAGCAGCGTCACCTATGGCGCGCAGACGTTGTCGATCGGCGGCATGACCGTGCAGATCCAGCCGAACACCCAGGCGAGCAGCAGCATCAACGCCAAGGGGCAGGAGACGAAGCAGACGGTGGACCCGCGCTTCGGCACGGTGCTGAGCACGACCGAGCCGAACGGGCTGACCGCGCGTCGGGAGATCGACGACCTGGGCCGCACGACGCGCGAGATCCACCCCGACGGCACGCGGATGGTCACGGTCTACTGCCTCATCGCCGGGCGCGTGAACCCGGCCGGAGACACCTCGAGCAACAGCCCCGGCTGCCCGAGCCCGAGCGCGGCCGAGATCCCGGTCGATGCGCTGGAGTTCACGCACGTGGAGCCGCGCGACGCGAGCGGCGCGGACGGCGTCAAG
>NZ_JBFUGW010000278.1:0-7807 GCF_056402735.1 Rhizobacter sp. P3_C12 | reverse complement strand
GTGCTCCTCCATCGCCTCGAGCAGCGCGCTCTGCGTCTTCGGGCCGGCGCGGTTGATCTCGTCGGCCAGCAGCACCTGCGCGAACACCGGGCCGGGGTGGAACACGAAGGCCTCCTTGCTGCGCTCGTAGATGCTGACGCCGATCAGGTCGGAGGGCAGCAGGTCGGCGGTGAACTGGCTGCGCGAGAACTTGAGCCCGAGCGACACCGCCAGCGCGTGCGCGAGGGTGGTCTTGCCGACGCCGGGAACGTCCTCGATCAGCAGGTGGCCGCCGGCCAGCAGGCAGGCCACGCAGTCACGGATCTGCGGGCGCTTGCCGACGATGATCGTGCTAATCTGGTCGATCAGGCGGTTCAGGTGGGGAAGGGCTTTCAACAGGTCCGTGCTCATGCAATCACCATAACCGAAACCGCCGCGATTCCGGACTCAGAACACCGATGCCCACTGCGTTCTTCAGCCATCCCGAGTGCCGGCAGCACGACATGGGGCGCGGCCACCCCGAGTGCCCGCAGCGCCTGGACGCGATCAGCGACCACCTGCTGGCGACCGGCCTCGACATGGCGCTCGAGCACCGCGACGCGCCGCTGGTCGACCTGCACGACGTGACGCTCGCCCACGAGAGCCTGTACGTCACCGAGCTGCGGGCCGTGCTCGAAGAGCTGGCGGCGTCCGGCCAGAGCCGCGCGCTCGACCCCGACACCATCGCGAACGCCGGCACCTGGCGTGCCGCGCAGCGCGCCGCCGGGGCCGCGGTGGCCGCCACCGACGCGGTGCTCGACGGCCAGGTCGACAACGCCTTCTGCGCGGTGCGCCCGCCCGGCCACCACGCGACGCGCAACGAGACGATGGGCTTCTGCTTCTTCAACAACGTCGCGATCGCGGCGCGCCATGCGCTCGACGTGCGCGGGCTGCAGCGCGTGGCGGTCGTCGATTTCGACGTGCACCACGGCAACGGCACCGAAGACATCCTCGCCGGCGACGATCGCGTGCTGATGGTCAGCTTCTTCCAGCACCCGCTGTACCCGTACTGCGGCGAGGTGCCGAAGGGCGACAACATGCTGAACCTGCCGCTGCCGCCGTACACCCGCGGTGCCGAGATGCGCGAGCTCGTCGAGGCGATGTGGATGCCGCGGCTGGAAGAATTCAAGCCGCAGATGGTGTTCATCTCGGCCGGCTTCGATGCGCACCGCGAGGACGACCTCGGCCAGCTCGGCCTGGTCGAGGCCGACTACGAATGGCTCACGCGCCGCATCAAGGCGGTGGCCGACCGGCATGCCGGCGGGCGCATCGTGTCGTGCCTCGAAGGCGGCTATGCGCTCGGCGCGCTGGCGCGCAGCGTCGCGGCGCACCTGCGGGTGCTGGCCGACCTCTGAGGCGGCAACGTCAAATCCGTGGCTGCGCCGCAGCCTTCCCCGATCGACAATAGAAGAGAGCGATTCACCGATGGATTCGTCCCTGGGCGTACAAGATTTCAACGAACTGCTGCGCGACCTGGCCACGCGCAGCGCGCTCACCGAGGCGGCGGTGCTGCTGGGCTGCCTGGGCGTCTCGTGGCTGGTGTGCATGGCGCTGCGGCGCGTGCTGCGCGTCAACGGCGCGGTGCTGTTCGGCCGCAACGTGGTCGACGGCGTGCTGTTCCCGCTGGTCGCGCTGGTGCTCGCCGTGGTCGCCCGGCATGTGCTGATGGGCGTCGTGAAGGTCGCGGTGTTCCGCGTCGCGATCCCGATCCTGCTGTCGCTGGCGCTGATCCGCCTCGCGGTGCGGGTGCTGTCGGCGGCGTTCCCCAATTCCACCTGGATGCGCGCGACCGAGCGCACGATCTCGTGGCTGGCGTGGATCGCCGTGGTGCTGTGGATCACCGGCGTGATGCCGGCGGTGCTGGAAGAGCTCGACAGCGTGCGCTGGCAGATCGCCGGCGGCATGGTCTCGCTGCGCACGATGATCGAGGGTGCGCTGACGGCCGGCGTCGTGATGGTGCTGGCGCTGTGGCTGTCGTCGGCGATCGAGCGCAAGATCATCCACGGCACCGGCAACGACCTGTCGATGCGCAAGATGGTGTCGAACATCGTGCGGGCGCTGCTGCTGTTCGTCGGGCTGCTGTTCGCGATGTCGGCGGTCGGCATCAACCTGACGGCGCTGAGCGTGCTGGGTGGCGCGGTCGGTGTCGGCCTCGGTTTCGGCCTGCAGAAGATCGCGGCCAACTACATCAGCGGCTTCGTGATCCTGGCCGAGCGCTCGCTGCGCATCGGCGACATGGTGAAGGTCGACAACTTCGAGGGCCGGGTCACCGACATCCGCACCCGCTACACGGTGATCCGCTCGCTGGGCGGGCGCGAGGCGGTGGTGCCGAACGAGATGCTGATCACGCAGCGCGTCGAGAACCTGTCGCTGGAGGACCCGCGGGTGCTGGTGCAGACGATGGTGCAGGTGGCCTACGGCACCGACGTGCGGGCGCTGCAGCCGAAGCTGGTCGAGGCGCTGCTGAAGGTCGAGCGCGTGATCGCCGACCCGGGGCCGGGCGTGCAGCTCTCGAACTTCGCGGCCGACGGCATGGACCTGACGATCAACTTCTGGATCCGCGACCCGGARAACGGGCAGGGGCAGGTCAAGTCGGACGTGCACCTGGCGGTGCTGGATGTGCTGAATGCGGAAGACATCCAGATTCCGTTCCCGCAGCGGGTGATGCACACCATCGTGCGGAACGAAGGGCCCGTGCCCGCGCCGCCCGAACGGATTTGACGTAGCCCGGATGCCAATCCGGGATGCAGGCACGAACCCGGATTGGCATCCGGGCTACGAGTTCAAGGGGCGATCAGCGCGTTCAAGGCCCGAAGATCGTCGCCCTTCAACTGGCCGGCGGCCTGCCGCAGCTTCAGGCTGTTGACCAGCACGTCGTAGCGCGCCTTCGCCAGGTCGCGCCGTGTCGTGAACAGCTGGGTCTGTGCGTTCAGCACGTCCAGGTTCACCCGCACGCCGACCTTGTAGCCGAGCTGCGTGGCTTCGAGTGCGAGCTGGCTCGACGACTCGGCCGCTTCCAGCGCCGTCACCTGCGCCTGGCCCGACTGCACGCCGAAGAACACCTGGCGCGTCGCCTGCGCGGTGCCGCGGCGCGCCGAGTCGAGCAGGTTGCGCGATTGCTCCTCGAGCTGCAGCGTCTCCTTCACGCGGTTCTGGATCGAGAAGCCGGCGAACAGCGGCACGGTCATCGTCAGCGCGACATCGGAGCTGGTGACCCGGCCCGATGCGTCGAGCGGATTGGTGATCTTGGTGTGGCCGCGTCCGTAGCTGCCAGTCAGGCCGACCGTCGGCAGGTGGCCGGCGCGCGCCTTCTCGGTCTCGAGCTTCGCGATGTCGTAGCCCAACTGTGCGCGGCGCACCGTCGGCGCGGTGTCGGTCTGCGACACCCACGCTTCGACGTTGTTCGGCGTGACGGCCGGCAGCGCCACCGGCGCGGCCAGCGGCTTCGGCACGACGCCGTCGCGGCCCACCAGCTGGTCGAGCGCGATGCGCTTGGTGCGCAGGTCGTTGTCGGCCGCGATCTCCTGCGCCCTGGCCAGGTCGAAACGGGCCTGCGCCTCGCGGGTGTCGGTGATCGTCGCGGTGCCGACCTCGAAGTTGCGCTTGGCCGAGGCCAGCTGCTCGGCGATGCCGTTCTTGTTGGCCTGCGCGGTGGCCAGCGCATCCTGCGCCGCCAGCACGTCGAAATACGCCTGGGCGACGCGGACGATCAGGTCCTGCTCGGCCGTTTCCAGGTCGGCGCGCGAGATGTCGACGCCCAGGTCCGCCTGGTCGATGGTCTTGTCGTTGGCGCGGTTGAAGATCGTCTGCGATGCGTTCAGCCCGGCGGTGGTCGAACGGCTGGTCGATTCGCTGATGGGCGTTTCAYTGTCGCTGCGTCCGGCCTGCAGCTGCGCCCCGATCTGCGGCCGGCGCAGCGCATGCGCCTGGTCGGCCTTGTACTGGGTCGACTCGGCCAGCGCCTTCGCCGCCAGGTAGCTCGCGTCGTAGCCGCGCGCCGTGTCGTAGAGCTCGGCAAGGCTTTGCGCCTGCGCGAAGGGCACGGCACCGAACAGGGCGGCGCAGGCCAGCACCAGGCGGCTCGGCTTCGGCAAACGGGTCAGGGACACAGCGGACATGGGACGTTCCTTGGGGGATGGGTGATCAGGAATCAGTAGGTGGGCACCGAGGTGTCGACCTCGCGCGACCAGGCGTCGATGCCGCCGGCGATGTTGTACACGTCGGCATGGCCCTCGCGCTCGAGGAATGCGACGACCTGCAGACTTCGCATGCCGTGGTGACACAAACCCAGGATGGGCTGCGTGGCATCGAGCTCGGCCAGGCGCTGCGGGATCTCGCGCATCGGGATGCAGACGATGGACACGCCCTGCACGCCCGACAGGGTGAGCGATGCGGTCTGCACCTCCCACGGCTCGCGCACGTCCAGGATCACCGGGCGGGCCTCGGGGCCGAAGCTCGCGAGGAGCGCCTGAACATCGGTGACTCGAACCTGTTGCATGTCGCGGTGTGTCCTGTGTCGATCAAAAGTCGGTGTTCAGAAATGGAAGCGCGACGGCTCGTCGAAGCCGAGCAGCCGGGGCGCGACGGTGTCGAACAGCTCGACGCTGCGGAACTCGGCCTCGCCGACCCGCGTGACCAGCGTCGCGCGCATCACCGGCTCCTGGCCGACGATCGCGGCGAGGCGGCCGCCGACCTTCAGCTCGTTCAGCAGCGCCTGCGGCACCGCGGCCACCGAGCCCGACAGCAGGATCACGTCGAACGGGCCGGCCGTCGGCAGCTTCTTCGAGCCGTCGCCCTCGACCACGCTGACGTTGGCGACCGCGGCGCGGCGCAGGTTCTCGGCGGCCAGGCGGGCCAGCTCGGGCACGATCTCCAGTGTGACCACCTGGCGYGCCTTGTGCGACAACAGCGCGGCCATGTAGCCCGAGCCGGCGCCGATCTCCAGCACGCGCTCGTGGCGGCGCACGTTCAGTTCCTGCAGCAGCCGGGCCTCGACGCGCGGCGCCAGCATCTGCTGGCCGCCCGGCAGCGGCACCTCGGTGTCCATGAAGGCCATCGCGCGGTAGGCGGCCGGCACGAAATCCTCGCGCTTGATCACGCCCAGCAGCGTCAGCACGCCGGGGTCGAGCACGTCCCACGGGCGGATCTGCTGCTCGATCATGTTGAAGCGGGCTTGTTCGACGTTCATGGCGGCGTTCCTCCGGAAGCAGGCTGGGGTTGGGGCAAACCTGGCATTTTATGGGGCGCCCACCTGCTTTTGGCCCAGGACGCCAGGTCATCCAGGTAGCAATAGATGACGGGCACCACCACCAGCGTCAGCAGCGACGAGGTGATCACCCCGCCGATCACCGCCTGGCCCATCGGCGCGCGCTGCTCCGAACCCTCGGACAGCGCGAACGCCAGCGGCACCATGCCGAAGATCATCGCCAGCGTGGTCATCAGGATCGGGCGCAGCCGCACCTCGGCCGCATGCAGCAGCGCCTGCTCGCGGGTCATCGGCGGCTCGTCGTGGTCGAGCCCGTGCTCGCCCCGGTGCTCGCCGGCGCGCGAGCGGATCGCGAAATCCACCAGCAGGATCGCGTTCTTCGTCACCAGCCCCATCAGCATCACGATGCCGATGATGCTGAACATGTTCAGCGTCGAGCGGAACATCAGCAGCGCGAGCACCACGCCGATCAGCGTCAGCGGCAGCGAACTCATCAGCGCGAGCGGCTGCAGGAAGCTGCGGAACTGGCTCGCGAGGATCATGTAGATGAACACCACCGCCAGCGCCAGCGCACCGACCGCATACGCGAACGACTCGTTCATGTTCTTCGTCGAGCCGCCGAACACGTAGCGGTAGCCGGGCGGCCACGCGAYGGTGTCGAGGGCGCGGCGGATGTCGGCCGACACGTCGCCCGAGCTGCGGCCGTAGGCATTCGCGTCGATGTTGATCTCGCGGTTCAGGTCGCGCCGGTTGATCTGGTTCGGGCCGGTCGACGGCGTGATGTCGGCCACCTGCGACAGCCGCACCGAGCGCGCCGAGCCGTCGGCCGCCGCGGCGACGTTGATCGGCAGGCGCTGCAGGTCTTCCAGCGTGTTGCGGCTGTCGGGCGCGAGGCGCACGTTCACGTCGTAGTTCTCGCCGTCGGGCGCGCGCCAGTTGCCCACCGTGGTGCCGGCCACCAGCGTGCGCAGGCTGTTGGCGAGCGCGTTGACGTTCAGGCCGGCGTCGGAGGCGGCGTCGCGCTTCACGTCGATCGCGACGGTCGGCTTGTCGGGCTTCAGCGTGGTGTCGAGGTCGACCAGGCCGGGGATGGCGCGCAGCTTCACGTCGAGCTGGGCCGACAGCCGCGCGAGCTCGGCCAGGTCGGCGCCCTGGATCGAGAACTGCAGGCTCTTGCCGCCGCCGAGGTCGGTCGGGCCGATGTTGGTGACGGTGATGCCGGGGATGCGCGACAGCCGCTCGCGCAGCGGCACGCTGAGCTCGTTCAGGTTGCGGCTGCGGTCCTTGCGGTCGACGAGGCGGATGTAGGTGGACGCGTAGATCTTGCCGAGCGCGTTGCCGCTGTTGATCGTGGTCACCGTGTGGCGCACCTCGGGCATCTCGCGCAGCATCGCGTCGACCTGCTTCGCGCGCATCTCGGTGACCTCGATCGACGAGCCGACCGGCGTGTAGAAGTTGACCTGCGTCTCGGAGAAATCGGCCTTGGGCACGAACTCGGCACCGAGCACCGGGATCAGGAAGAAGCTGCCGACGAAGGTGGCGAGCGCGATGCCGAGCGTCGCGAGCTTGTGCGCGAGCGCCCAGCCGAGGATCTCCTGGTAGGCCTGCGACAGCCACTGCGTGAAGCGGTCGAACACGCCGGTGACGCGGCCGATGGTCTTGTCGTAGAGCGTCACCGGCGGCCCGTGGTGCACGCCATGGGCCTGGGGATCGTGCCAGATGCTCGACAGCATCGGATCGAGCGTGAAGCTGACGAACATCGAGATCAGCACCGCCGCGACGATGGTCAGCCCGAACTCATGGAAGAACTTGCCGACGATGCCGCCCATGAAGCCGATCGGCAGGAACACCGCGACGATCGACAGCGTGGTGGCCAGCACCGCCAGGCCGATCTCGTTGGTGCCGTCGAGTGCCGCCTGGTGCGCGCTCTTGCCCATCTGCACATGGCGCACGATGTTCTCGCGCACGACGATCGCGTCGTCGATCAGCAGCCCGACGCACAGGCTCAGCGCCATCATCGTGATGGTGTTGATCGTGAAGCCGAACACGTACATGAACAGGAAGGTGCCGATCAGCGCGATCGGCAGCGTCAGGCCGGTGATCACGGTCGAGCGCCAGGAGTTCAGGAACAGGAACACGATCAGCACCGTGAGCGCCGCGCCCTCGAACAGCGTGCGCTTGACGTTGGCCACCGAGACGCGGATGCCGCGCGAGTTGTCGCGGTTGACCTCGACCTTGACGCCCGGCGGCGTGAGGGCGGCCGATTCGGCCAGCGCCTTGTTCAGCCCGTCGACCACCTCGATGGTGTTCTCGCCCTGCGATTTCTGCACCGACAGCAGCACGGTGCGCTGGCCGTTGTAGAGCGCGAGGCTCTCGATCTCCTGCGGGCCGTCGACCACGTCGGCCACCTGCCACAGCTTGACGGCGTTGCCGCCGTTCGCGCCGCGGCGGGCGACGATGATCTCGCGGAAGTCGTCCGGCCGTTTCAGCCGCGCATTGATCTGCACGACCCGCTCCTGCTCGCGCGTGCGGATCGAGCCCATCGGCAGCTCCTGGTTCTCGCTCTTCACCGCGGCGACGACC
>NZ_JBFUGW010000277.1:0-7968 GCF_056402735.1 Rhizobacter sp. P3_C12 | reverse complement strand
AGCCGGAACAGCGCGCCCGGCTCGGGCGCCAGCAGGCGCTGCAGCCGCACCAGCACGCGGCGCAGCTGGCCGAGCTCGGCGCGCCGGCGGTCGAGGCGGCCGCGCAGCAGGCTGTCCTCGATGCTGTCGACCWTCAGCGTGGCCTCGCGCACGATGCGCACCAGCACGTCGCCCTGGTCCTCGAGCAGGTGGTTCAGCAGGTCGACCGACGAGCCGAAGCGCACGCCCTGCTTCACCGCCTCGCGCAGCCGGTCGATCGAGCGCAGCGGGTGCGCCCGCGCGCTGACGGCCAGCCGCGCGTCGACGCTCATCCACAGCGTCGCGATCTCCGACGGGTCGAACGCGAATTCATAGGCCACGTCGTTGACGACTGCGATCAGGTTGTCCTGCGCGTCCTCGATGCGCGTCGAGCGCGAACCCTGCTGCAGCGCCTCGAAGAACTCCGGCGCAAGCGGCAGGTTGGCCTGCATCCAGGCCTGCGAGGTGGCCGACGTGAGGTCGAAGTGCAGCCAGATGAAGGCATCGCCGGCCGGCTGCTTCAGCCACTCGACGGCCTGGGCGAGATCGATCGGCTCGCCGCATTYGGTCGGCGAGAAGCGGTAGCCGCAGAGCAGGCCGTTCTGCTGGGCGCCGTAGGTGATCGGCATGGGCACTTCTCCTCTGATTCCTGTCATGCACGCGGGCAACCCGCGATGAGAACACGGCTTGATGACACGCCGGCTTTGCAAGCGGGTGTAAAAGCAGAAAAGGTGAAACGCCATGAATGCGCTTTCATGGAACTTCGCGGATCATCGCGGCGCTGCAACCCGACCCCACCGAAGCATGAAGCGCCTGCCCCTGTCCACGACGACCCACATCGCCTTGCTGTTCACCGCCGTCGCGCTCGCCGCCTGCGGAGGCAAGGACGACGGGGACACGCCAGCCGGTTCGCCGCCGGCATCGACGCCCTCGCCCTCGCCAGCACCGGCTCCCGCACCTGCTCCGGCACCCGCACCGTCGCCTTCGCCGGCCCCATCGCCCGCTCCGGCGCCCTCGCCCGCTCCGGCCCCGGCCCCCACGCCGACCCCGGCGCTCACCAGCGTCGAACTCGCGCAGACCCACGTCATCCCGCCCACCGGCCGCGGCATGCAGTCGGCCAACGACGTGAAAAACAAGGTCACCAAGCGCCTGCAGCTGGTGGCCGACCGCGCGGCGCTGCTGATGGTGCAACCGGCCGCGAACGTGACATCGCTGGTGGTGCGCGCGAAGCTGGCCGACGGCCGCACGCTCGGCCCGCTGGCGATGAACGCGCCGGCGAAGCTGCCCGCCACCGACGGCGGCCGCCCGGCCTATTCCGCCGTCAAGTACAGCGCGCTGCTGCCGCGCGAGTGGATCCAGATCGGCGCGACGCTCGAGCTCGGCCAGGGCGATTTCTCGTCGCCGCGCAGCGTGGCGCTGAGCGTCACGCCGGCCACCACGCTGACGCACGTGACGATTCCGGTCTACCTGTTCGGCGCGCGCGCCGCGCAGTCGGTGGTGCCGGACTGGGCGCTGTCTTCGGCCTCGACCAACGGCTACACGCTCGACCAGGAGTACCAGCAGAAGCTGCCGGTCGCGGCCCTCGCGCAGGTGACGACCGGTGCCGTCACGGTCGACCAGCTGGCCGTGCCGGCCCGCAACGACGACCAGTTCTGCCACCCGGCGATGAGCTTCGGCTCGTGGGCCGACTTCAAGGCCGCCGGCGGCGACACCAATGCCCGCATCTACCGGCTGCTCAGCGACATGCGGGGTCCCGCCGCGAACCGCGACGGCAACTTCGCAGCCGGCTTCTACGGCTTCGTGCAGACGGTGGACGGCGGCCGGCAGGTCGCCGCATCGACCGGCGGCGGCCTCGGCGGCGGCGGGGTCGGCACCTCCGGCGGCGACTACCGGCCCGACCCGGTCTACTCGGCCATCTTCAACCACGAGATGGGCCACGCCTACGGCCTGCCGCATGCCGACGCCGCGGCCGATGCCGGCGACTACCCGTACCCGATGGGCACCAAGAGCGGCTCCACCTGGGGCTACGACGCCATCAAGAACCAGCTGCTGACGACGCTCGAGTACAGCGGCCAGTCGTGCGACGGCCGCACCGTCGACGGCACCTGCTTCCAGCGCACGCCGATGTCCGGCGGCGACGAYGACCGCGACGGCAAGACCTACCGCTGGAACGCGTTCTCCGACTACCAGGCGGCGCAGATGCAGGAAGGCTTCCTCGACAAGGTGTTCCGCGACGACAGCTACGACGGCGGCTACAAGCGCTGGAACCGCGGCACCGGCGCCTTCGAGAAGCTCTCGGCCAGCGACCGCGCCCGCATCGGCACCGACGTGCTGAAGACCGGGCAGCAGGTGCAGACGGTGATCGGCACGGTGTCGCACTTCAACCTGTCGCCGACCGCGAGCGGCATGGTCGTGACGCCGGCCTGGACCGGCAACCTGCCCAAGCAGCTCGACCCGACGGTGCAGGCCGACCTGGACCTGACGCTCGGCAGCGCACCCGGCGCCTGGGGCGGCTACTACTGCGTCTACAACGGCTGCGACTACACGCTGGTCGCGACCTATGCCGACGGCACGGTGCTGCGCAACCTGCTGTCGATGGGCTACCACGTGATGGACGGCGACGTGCGGCCGAGCGCGAAAGACGTGCTGAGCGGCGACAACTTCGGCACCTACGCCGTCAACCTGCCGACCGGGCATGGCGGGCTGGCGAAGCTGCAGCTGTTCAACACGCCGTTCGGCTCGAAGTGGCAGGCGAAGCTGAGCGCGATCCGCGTGGCCGACCTCGGCAGCAGCGGCTACCCGCTGGTCAACGAATGGACGCCGGCGGCGGGCTTCGGCGGCGGCCCGGGTGCCGCCGGCACGACGCAGTTCGACGCCACCGCGTGCAAGGCGGGCGCGGTGGTCAAGCGCCCGGCACGCTGACACAGGTTGGCACGCCGATCGGGGCACACTTCGGACCTTGCGTTCTCCAGGAGGTCTTGTGATGCACCAGTCCCTCTCATCCATCGCGCTGGCGCTGCTCGTGTTCGGTGCCGCCCCGGCCACCGCCGACACCGTGAAGGTGCTGACCAGCGGCGCGTTCAAGCAGGTCGTCGTCGCGATGGTGCCGGCCTTCGAGGCGCGCACCGGCCACCAGGTCGAGGTCGCGAACGACACCGCCGGCGCGCTCGCGAAGCGCGTGGCCGGCGGCGAGGCCTTCGACCTGCTCGTCCTGACACCGGCGGCGCTGCAGCCGCTGGCCAAGGACGGCAAGGTGCTGTCCGACAGCATCGCGCCGCTCGCCAAGGTGGGGATCGGCGTCGCAGTGAAGGCCGGCGCGCCGAAGCCGGCGATCGGCACCGTCGAGGAGTTCAGGCACGCGCTGATCGACGTGCGCAAGATCGCCTACATCGATMCCGCGTCGGGCGGCACCAGCGGCATCTACCTCGACGGCCTGTTCGAGAAACTCGGCGTCGCGCAGGTGGTGCGGCCGAAGGCGGTGCTGGTGGCCGGCGGGCTGTCGGCCGAGAAGCTGGTCAGCGGCGAGGCGGACCTCGCGATCCAGCAGGTCAGCGAGATCCTGCCGGTGGCCGGCGTCGACCTGGTCGGCATGCTGCCGCCCGAGATCCAGAACTACACGACCTATGCCGGCGCGCTGGGCGCGGCCAGCACGCACCGGGCGGCGGCGGCCGAGTTCCTGAAGAGCCTGGCCAGCGAGGAAGGCCGGCAGACGCTGCGCAGCAAGGGCATGCTGCCGCCCTGATCCGTGCGCGTTTTCAATGCGCGTTTCAGTGGGTCGTGCCGGCTGCGAGGCGGATGTCGCGCTCGACGCCCAGCGCCGTCACCGCCATCACCCGCACGGCCTCCACCACCGCATCGAGCGCGAGGCTCGGCGCGCCCGCATGCCGTATCGCCATCGCCGGCAGCCAGGGCACGTGGATGAAGCCGCCACGCAGCGCCGGGCGCTCGGTCGCGATGTAGTGCGACAGCGCGTAGAACACCGCGTTGCACACGTAGGTGCCGGCCGTCGACGAGATCGACGCCGGGATGCCGTCGTCGTGCAGCGCGCGCAGCATCGCCTTGATCGGCAGCGTCGAGAAGTACGCGGCCGGTGCGCCCTCCACCACCGGCTCGTCGACCGGCTGCCGGCCGGCGTTGTCGGGGATGCGCGCATCGACGATGTTGATCGCGACGCGTTCGATCGACACATCGGTGCGCCCGCCGGCCAGGCCCAGGCACAGCACCAGCGCCGGGTTCAGTTCCTCGATCGCATCGATCAGCACCGGCCCGGCATCGTCGACCACGCAGGGCAGGCGGCGGGCCGCGAACACCGCGCCGCCGAGGCGTTCGCCGTCCAGCGCACGCGCCGCCTCCCATGAAGGATTGATCGTTTCGCCGCCGAACGGCTCGAAGCCGGTCACGAGGACGGTCTGCGGGGGTGTCGGTCGAGTCATGCGACATCCTACCTACCCGGCCCCCCAACGTCCGCCGCCGGTGAGAAGCGCCGTCATCCCGGCTCGATTCCGGGGACTGCCCGGAGACCTCCCGCCCGAGACTGTCGGCACCACCATGCCGACCGACGACCTGCTGATCCACGCCACCGGCCTCGCCGCGCTGGCCATGAACGCCTTCGCGATGCTGCGCCGCTGCGAAAAATCGCTGCGGCTGCAATCCGGTTTCGCCGGCCTGCTGTGGGCGCTCAACAACGTGCTGATCGGGGCCCACACCGCGGCGGCGCTGAACCTGGTCAGCGCCGGCCGCACCGCCACCTCGGCCGCCACGCTGCAGCACGGCGCCGGCGCACGCAGCCTCGGCCTGGCCGCCTTCGGCGTCCTGACGGTGGCCACCGGCCTGCTGACCTGGAACGGCTGGGGCACGCTGTTCCTGATCGCCGCCTCGCTGTGGTCGACCTATGCGATGTTCTACATGACCGGGCGCACGCTGCGGTACTCGATGCTCGCGATCTCGGCGCTGTGGATGTACCACGCGTGGAGCTACGAAGCCTGGGAGCAGATGGCCGCCAACGTGCTGACGGCCGGCGCGGCGCTCTATGGCGGCTGGCGCTTCGATCGCCATCCCCCCGACGAAGAAGCCGGCGAGCCCCTGACACGCTGACTGCGCGGACTGCGCCGACCCAACCCGGGTAGCATGGCGCCCGCCCATGATCACCCCGCTCCAGAACCTCACCCGCACCCAGCGCCGCCTCGCCTTGGCCGGCGCGATCGTCCTCGGCCTGCTCCTGCTCGCTGTCATCGCGCTGCAGGTCGCGACCCGCCAGCTGCAGGCCGAGGTGGCGCTGGCCCTCGGCCCGCGTGCCAGCATCGGCGCGATCCGCCCCGGCTGGACCGGCATCGACGTGCTCGACCTGCGCATCCAGGGCCCGGCCGGCTGGCCAGTGGCCGACGAGCTGCGCGCCAGCCGCGTGCGCATCACGCCCGACCCGCGCAGCCTGTTCGGCGGGCCGTGGCGCATTGCGCAGGTGCGCGTCGAGGGCGCTTACCTGGCCGTGCTGCGCACCCGAGACGGCAAGACCCGGGTGCTGCCGTCGCTGCTGGAAAAGCCGCAGGACAAGACCAAGCCCGCGTCATCCGCCACGTCGTCCGCCGCCAGACCCGACCCGCAGGCCAAGCCGTTGTTGATCATCGGCCAGGTCGCGCTCGACGCCGCGCAGGTGGAGTTCTTCGACAGCTCGGTGCGCCAGCCGGCGCTGCGCCTGACCCTCGACCAGGTCGATGCCGACGTCGGCCCGCTGGTGCTGCCGCAGCTCGACAAGCCGCTGCAGGTGCAGCTCGACGGCGTGTTCAAGGGCGTGCAGCGCGACGGCCGCATCCGCATCGACGGCGACTACACCGTCGCGTCGCACGACGCCGACATCCGCGCCCGCTTCAACGATGTCGACCTCGTCACGCTGCAGCCCTACCTGCTGAAGGTGGCCGACAAGGGCATCAAGCGCGGCACGCTCGACCTCGACCTGCGCGCGGGCGTCGTCGGCAACCAGCTGAAGGCGCCCGGCAAGCTGACGCTGACCGGTGTCGAGTTCGCGAGCGACGGTGCGCTCTCCACCTTCGCCGGCGTGCCGCGCCAGGCCGTGCTCGCGGCGATGTCGAAGAACGGCAAGCTCGAGGTGAAGTTCACGCTCGAGGGGCGCCTCGATGACCCGGCCTTCTCGCTGAACGAGAACCTGGCGACCCGCATCGCCTCCGGCATGGCCGAGAGCCTCGGGGTCAGCCTGTCCGGCATGGTCAAGGGCCTGGGCGGGATGGTGAAGGGCCTGTTCGGGAAGTGAGCTCGCGGCCCAGCTCGTCGATGCGCTTGTGAGCCTCGGCCAGCGCCGCATCGCGCCGCGCCAGCTCGGCCTGCAGCCGCACCGCCTTGCCGGCGGCCTCGAACGCGGCGGCGTCGGCGATCGCCGCCCGCTCCTTCTCGGCCTCGACATTGGCCACCGCGGCGGCCATCGCCTCGCGCAGTCGTTCGTCGAAGACACGCTGGTCGACGTCGCGCCGGGCCTCGGCCTGCGCCACCTGCCAGAAATGGCGTGCCGCCTGCATCACCGGCTCGGGCACGTCGGGCGGCACGCCGAAGGCGCCGGGGTCCTTCAGGCGCCCGCCGAGGTGCTGGTACCAGTCGTCCAGCAAGGGGCTGACGGTGTTCGGCGAGCCGCGGCCCAGCTGGCGGCGCACCCGTTCGATCGTCGGGCGCTCGCCGGCGAGCAGCAGCGCGTCGCACGCAGCCCAGACATCCTTGGCGGTGATCCCGGTGGCCATGTGCCGCATCATACAAACGCTGTATGAAATGCAACACTCGGGTGACCGATTCTCAGCCGGCAGTCACCATTTCGCGCTCATCGGCCGGCGCAAAGGCCTGGGTGCGCGGATCGACCTGGCGCCACACGGTCTCGCCGCCGACGAACACGCGCATCTCGCCGGTGGCCAGCCGCACCCACGGCTCGGCGTCGGTCAGCGGCTCGGTGGCCACCAGCGCCATGCGGTCGTCGACACCGTTCAGGCGGCCGAGGTCCAGGCTGATGTCGCAATCGAGCAGCCGCGCGGTCGGGAACGGGTGCTGGCGCTGCAGCAGGTAGAGCTTGCTGGAACAGTGGGCGAACAATGCTTCGCCGTTGGACAGCAGGAAGTTGAAGTTGCCATGGCGCGCGAGGCGCTCGGCGAGCAGCGCGATCTGCGGCGCGAGCTCGGCCCAGCCGACCGGCCGCACGCGGTCGGCGAACTGCGCGCGCAGCTCCTGCATCAGCCAGCAGAACGCGCGCTCGCTGTCGGTGCCGCCGATCGGGCGGTACGGGCCGGTGAGCACGGGGTCGAAGCCGCGCAGGTCGCCGTTGTGCGAGAACAGCCACGGCTGCCCCATCCACTCGCGCTGGAACGGGTGGCAATTGGCCAGCGAACGCACGCCCTGCGTCGCGCGGCGCAGGTGCGAGATGACGATGGCCGACGGAATCGGGTAGTCGCCGAGGAACGCCGCCAATGGCGATTCGCTGGCCGGCTGGTCGTCGTGGAAGACCCGGCAGCCGCCCGGTTCATAGAAGCCGACGCCCCAACCGTCCACATGGTGCGAGGTGCGCCCGCCGCGTTGCCGGAAACCGGTGAACGAGAACGTGATCGAGGCCTGGCTGTTGCAGTTCATGCCGAGAAGCTGGCACATCTGGATGCATCCGGAAGATCTGTTGCGCGATGGGTGGCAGCATGCAGGCATCGTGCCCGCCCCGGATTGACGAATCGCGTCGATGCCGTCCCCCACGCTCGCGGGGGTACGGACACATGTCCTCCGTGGGTTTCGCCTGAGCGAATCGCCGGCAAGGCTTCCTACACTTTGTGGACAACTCGAAGTGAGCAAGGTCGTATGCGAGCCCACCCCCCGCCCCTGCTGCCGCTGCCCCCCCCTGCCGCCCCTCGTGGCGTTCGGCCGCTTCGCCCTGTTCAGGTATGCGTCCGTGATGCTCGTGGCGCTGGCCTGCTG
>NZ_JBFUGW010000276.1:0-7972 GCF_056402735.1 Rhizobacter sp. P3_C12 | reverse complement strand
GGAACATGGCCAGCGGGACGACGCCGCACGAGCGCTTCTACGACCTCAGCGGACGCGTCACGCGCTACCGGCTGGGCAACGTCTTCCGCGACGTGACCTACGACGCGGCCGATCGCATCATCAGCTTCACGCACCTGAGCGCCAACGACGGCATCCCGCAGCCGTCGCTGGACCAGAGCTTCGGCTATGACGAGAACGATCGAATCACGCAGGTGACGACGGTCGCGAGCAACTGGGCGATCACGTATGACCCGAACGGCAACCGCACCGGCGTGAGCCTGAACGGCAGCCCGAGCGTCTACAACACCGAGGCAACCARCAACCGGCTCACGAACATCACGAACCCGGCGAGAAGCTTCGGCTACGACAACGCCGGGAACACGACCACCGACAGCCCGAACTACGCCGCGACCTACGGCCTGAGCGGATCACTCGCAAGCATCACGAAGGCTGGCATCACCGTCACCTACACCTACGACGCCGACAAGCGGCGCATCCGCAAGGTGACGAGTGCCGGGCCGGGCAGCACGGTGATCTTCGTGTACGGACTCAGCGGCGAACTGCTCGGCGAGTACGACCAKGCGGGACAGGCGCTGCGCGAATACATCTGGCTCGGCGACATTCCGGTCGCGATGTTCATGCCGGATCCAACGAACCCGAACGGTGCGCCGCTGGTCTTCTACATCCATGCCGATCACCTGAACACACCGCGGCTCGTCGTCGATACGAACAACGCGACTCGCTGGCGTTGGCTCGCCGAGCCGTTCGGTACGACCGCACCGGAAGTGAATCCGAGCGGGCTCGGCGCCTTCACCCAACCACTGCGATTCCCGGGGCAGTATGCGGATGCGGACCTACGATCCCTCGAAGGGGAGCTATCCTCAATCAGATCCGATCGGATTGGCTGGGGGCGCTCCATCGACCTACTCCTACGTGGATGGCAATCCGCTTTCATTTTCCGATCCACTGGGGTGGAAGCCGGGAAATGTCATGGGCGCGGACGGAGGAGGAGGGCGAATGGGGGGAGGCGACGGACTTGCACTCCTATTGTTGGGTGTGGGCGCAGGGCTTTTGAACGGCAACAACTCGTCGCCGGCGGCTCCAACATCATGGCCTACGTCCAGTGAACCGACGGGCTCTTCCTCCACGGCGCCGAAGCCGGATGGTGGTCCCTTGGCAGCATTGCCGCCGGCCGCCGCAGCGAACGCGCCTGAGTGCACCCGTGCAGTGAATAGCTGCCAGGAGAATTGGAAAGAGTGCTTGGACTCCAAGCTGCAGGACAAGTACGGCCCCTTGGAAGGGTCATCCAGGTGCGAGTCTTGCCGCGAGAAATGCATGCGCTCCCCCGATCAAAGCTGGCCGAGTACGGCCCCATCAAAGAACGGCGGCTGGGTCAGCTGCAAATTTTAGGAGAGAGTGTGAAAGCAGACCGAGTTCTATATGGTCAATTGGCCAGGGAGAAGTCAACTGTCATTCGAAAATATGAAGAACTGACCGCATCAAGAATCGTGGCGGATCTTGATTCAATAGAGCAGGAATTCCTATCGAAAGTGAGGGGTTCGAAGAGGCTCTCGCTGGAGGTGCAGCGTCAAATTGCAGAGTGCAAGCTTGATCTGCTCGCGCTGAAAAATGAACCTGAAGAGCTTGTGGAGAATGTCTATCAGCTGAACTACCGCCTGGGCTTTGCAAGCCTCGACCGACGGGGGACAGTCGACATATTTTTCGCTCAGTATTGCCTTCGAATCGCCAAGCCGGATCGTGCTCGGCTTGTGCTCAGAACGCTCTTGTCTCGTGTCCGACAAGCCGCCGCGTCGAGAAAGCGGTTGGTCTACGATCATTTGCTTCGCGACGTGAACGGACTATTGGCGAGAATTCGATGACGTCTGTCGCGAGTGATCCACAGGGGCGGGCGGCTACATCAAGGAAGAAGAGCGGATCGTGAACTGCAATTGCGATGATGACTGCAAGTGAATCAAATATGCGAAAACAAGTTGCAAATCATCAGCCTGTGGACGCACCGCCGCCAGCAATTGGCAGCAGTCGCGTCGTTGCGTATGCGATTGTCGACAAGACAATCCGCTTCACGGGAAGTCAACGCTTGTTTGTCGGAGACAAGCTTCTCGGCCGCGTGCCAAGAATTGCCATTTGCAGGAGCTTGCAGGTGGGGTTGGAAGACCATTTGATTCTCTTCTGCGACAAACGCTGGCAGATTCTCGGCATGGCCGGAGCAAAGTCTCTTCGGCTCGCAAAATCGAGCGTTGAGCGTCACTACGCCGGGATCGCCGACAAGTGGGTGACTGTCAACGCGACAGCGAAGGCAGCCAAACGCTGGTTGGCAGAAGCGTATCCGGAGGATGTCTGCAGCTTTTGCGGTCAGCTCTCATATGAAGTCGAGGTGATGTTCACCGGGCAGTCGGCGGTCATTTGCTCGTCTTGTGTTGATGCGTTCGCCGAAGAGCTGAATCGACGGCACCCGAAGGAGACCTCCCTCTGACTGATACCGTGAAGCGCAGCGCGATGGCCGTAGTCGCCAACTTCGCGACTACCAAGAGGCCGTTTGCTGGGGCTTGCCTGGATCGACATGCAAATGAGTGATCAAGACAGCTCTCGGAATTCAATCGAGCAGTTCAGACTGCTGGCAAGCAAGACAGACCAAGATCTGCTGGAACAGTCCTCCGATGCCGATCGAGCGTGGCTCTGCAGCTTCATCGAGGCGGAACTCGAGGGTCCGCACAAGAGACGTTGCGCCAGTTCGCGATCGATTGTCCGTGGCTGTTCTTGCGTCGAAGTGCCCGCTCGCGGATATCGTGATGCCGCGGAGTTGAAGAGGGTGATCTCGTACGCGTTGCCTGTAGATGGCGAACGCCATCACGCCATCACGCCACCACAACCCCATCCCGCCCATACAGCCGCGTCAACAGCGCCAGCTCGTGCGCATGGACCGGCTTCACCTGGTCCCAGCTGAAGCGCCATTCCCAGTAGCCCGAGGGCTTGCCGGGGAAGTTCATGCGGTCGGCGCCTGGCAGCCGCAGCACGTCCTGCATCGGGTGCACGGCGGTGTCGGCCACCGAGGCGCAGGCGGTGCGGATCAGGTCCCAGGCGATGTCGGCGCCGTCGGTCGGCAGGTAGGTCGAGGCATGGCGCCGCTGCGCCTCGGTGGCGGTGGCCCACCAGCCGAGGCTGGTGTCGTTGTCGTGCGTGCCGCTGTAGACGACGGTGTCGGCCTCGTGGTTGTGCGGCAGGAACGGGTTGGCGCTGTCGCCGCCGAACGCGAAGTGCAGGATGCGCATGCCGGGCAGCGAGAACTTGCGGCGCAATGCCTCGACGTCCGGCGTCACGACGCCCAGGTCTTCGGCGATGATCGGCAGCGTGCCCAGTGCCTCGGCGATGGCCTCGAACAAGGCCTCGCCGGGCCCCGGCCGCCAGTGGCCGAGGATCGCTGTCTCCTCGCTGGCCGGGATCTCCCAGTAGCTCGCGAAGCCGCGGAAGTGGTCGATGCGCACGATGTCGACCAGCTCGAAGGTGCGGCGGATGCGCTCCACCCACCACGCATAGCCCTCGGCCGCATGCGCGCTCCAGCGGTACAGCGGGTTGCCCCAGCGCTGGCCGGTCTCGCTGAAGAAGTCCGGCGGCACGCCGGCCACCACGGTCGGCTGCCCCTTCGCATCGAGTTCGAACAGGTCCTGCCGCGCCCACACCTCGGCGCTCTGGTAGGCGATGAAGATCGGCGCATCGCCGATCACCTGCACGCCGCGGCTGGTCGCGTGGTCTTTCAGGCGCTCCCATTGCACGAAGAACTGCCACTGGCAGAACTTCCAGAACGCGATGCGTTCGGCATGCTGCAGGCGTGCTGCCGCCAGCGCCGCCGGCTCGCGCCGGGCGAGGCCGGCGCCCCAGTCGCACCACGGCGCCCAGTCGTGGTGGTCGGCCAGCGCCATGAAGAGCGCGTAGTCGTCGATCCAGCTCGCGTGTTCGGTGCAGAAGGCCTGCAGCTCGTGCGCCTGCTGCGGCGTGACGGTGGCCGCGAAGCGCCGTGCGGCGCGCGCCAGCCGGTCCATGCGGTACGGCCAGACGGCCGCGAAGTTCAGCCGGTGCGCCTCGATGCCGTCGGGCGGCAGCAGCTCGTCGGCGGTCAGCCAGCCGTGCTGGCCGAGCTCGGCCAGGTCGATCAGCAGCACGTTGCCGGCGAAGGCMGAGCTGCTCATGTACGGCGAGTTGCCGGGCCCGATGCCGCCGAGCGGCAGCATCTGCCACAGCCGCTGCCGCGCCGTCGCGAGCCAGTCGACGAAGTGGTACGCGGCCGGCCCGAAATCGCCGCTGCCGTGCGGGCCGGGCAGCGAGGTGGGGTGCAGCAGCACACCGCTGGCGCGGGGGAATCTCATGGTGGCTGTCCCTGGGTCACGGAGGCAAAGAAACGCCGTTCGGGCTGAGCTTGTCGAAGCCCTGGTTCGATGCGCGCAGGCCCTTCGACAGGCTCAGGGCGAACGGATCTTCGTCGGTCTCTCACTCAGCCTCCATCACCAGCAGCACGAGGCTGTGTGCCGCCAGCGCCAACGGAGTTTGCACCATCGGCTGCTGCGACGACATGGCTGCCGTGTCGAGCAGCACCCGCCATCGGCCGGGCGGCAGCGCGAACGGAGCGTCGGTGTCACTGGCGTTCATCAACAGCAGCAGGGGTTTGCCGGATCCGGGCGCGCCGATGCGAGCACCGAGTACCCGCTGCGCCGGATCGCCCCAGTCCTCGCCCGCGAGCGGTGTGCCGTCGGCCTGCAGCCAGCCCAGGTCGACGCGGCCCTGTTCATCGGCGGCGCCCGTGTACCAGCGGTCGGCCAGCGGCCGGTGCGTGCGGCGCAGCGCCAGCACCTGCGCGGTGAAAGCGACCAGCGCGTCGTCGACCCGCGACCAGTCGATCCAGCTGGTCGCGTTGTCCTGGCAGTAGGCGTTGTTGTTGCCGCCCTGCGAATGCCCCAGCTCGTCGCCGGCGCACAGCATCGGCGTGCCCTGCGAGAGCAGCAGCGTGGCCAGCAGCGCGCGCTGCAGCCGGCCGCGCAGGGCCCGCACCACCGGGTCGTCGCTCGGGCCCTCGACGCCGGCGTTCCAGCTGTGGTTGTGGTCGTGCCCGTCGCGGTTGCCTTCGCCGTTGGCCTCGTTGTGCTTGCGGTCGTGGCTGACCAGGTCGGCCAGCGTGAAGCCGTCGTGCGCGACGATGAAGTTCACCGACTCGGCCGGCATGCGCCCGCGCGCCTGGAACACGTCGGACGATGCGCACAGCCGCTGCGCCAGCTCGCCGCGCGTCGTCGCGTCGCGCAGCCAGAAGCTGCGCACGGTGTCGCGGAAGCGGTCGTTCCACTCGGCCCAGCCGGGCGGGAACTGGCCGAGCTGATAGCCGCCGAAGCCGATGTCCCACGGCTCGGCAATCAGCTTCACGGTGGACAGCAGCGGGTCCTGCGCGATCGCGTGGAAGAACGCGGCACCGGTGTCGAAGCCGCCGGCCGCCGCGCCGCCCGTGCGGCCGAGCACCGGTGCCAGGTCGAAGCGGAAGCCGTCGACGTGCATCTCGCTCACCCAGAAGCGCAGCGAATCCATCACCAGCTACAGCACCCGCGGGTGGCCGAGGTTCAGCGTGTTGCCGGTGCCGGTGTCGTTGACATAGAGCGCAGGGTTGTCGGGCCGCAGCCGGTACCAGGCCGGGTTGTCGAGGCCGCGGAAGTGGATCGTCGGCCCGAGCTCGTCGGTCTCGGCGCTGTGGTTGTAGACCACGTCGAGGATCACCTCGATGCCGGCCGCATGCAGCCGCTTGACCATCGTGCGGAACTCGTCGCGCGCCGCGGCACCGGACGAGCCCGCCGCGGCGAGCGCCGGGCTCGGGCAGAAGAACCCGACGGTGTTGTAACCCCAGTAGTTGCGCAGGCCCATGCGCACGAGCCGTTCTTCGTCGAGCGCCTGGTGCACCGGCAGCAGGCTGACCGCGGTGACGCCCAGGCGCTGGAGGTGGGCGATGGCGGCGTCGCTCGCCAGGCCCGCATAGGTGCCGCGCTGCGCCTCGGGCACGCCGGGGTGCAGCCGGGTGAAGCCCTTCACGTGCAGCTCGTACAGCACGGTGTCGGCGAGCGGCGTGCGGGGCGGCGCGTCGGCGCTGGCGCCAGACCCCCAGTCGAAGCTGTCGTGCACCACCCGCGCCTTCAGCGCCTGCGCGCCGTTGTCGCGCAGGTCCATCTCGAGCGGGCGCTGGCGGTCGCCGCCGAAGTGCGGGTCGTTCCAGTCGAAGCGGCCGACGATCTCGCGCGCATACGGGTCGAGCAGCAGCTTGTTCGAGTTGAAGCGCTGCCCGCGCTCCGGTTGCCACGGGCCGTGCGCGCGCAGGCCGTACAGCAGCCCCGGCTGCGCCCCCGGCAGGTAGCCATGCCACACCTGCTGCGTGCGGCCGGGCAGCGCGGTGCGCGAGTGCTGCTGCGTGCCGGCGTCGTCGAACAGGCACAGGTCGATGCCTTGCGCATGGTCCGAGAACACCGCGAAGTTGATGCCGTGGCCGTCCCAGTGCGCGCCCAGCGGCCAGGGGCGTCCCGCCTGCAACGGCGTCAAGCCACGAGCTCCAGGAACACCGTGGCCAGCGGCGGCAGCGTCAGCATCACCGAGTGCGCGCGGCCCTGCCACGGCACGTCGTCGGAGCGCGCGGCGCCCAGCGGCGTGCCGACATTGCTGCCGCCGTAGTGCGCCGAATCGGTGTTGATGCGCTCGCGGTACTCGCCCGGCCGCGGCACGCCGATGCGGAAGCCGGAGCGCACCGTCGGCGTCAGGTTCGAGACGACGATCACGGTCGCGCCGTCGCGGCGGCCGTGCCGCACGAAGCTGATCACCGAATGCTCGGCATCCTGGTGGTCGATCCACTCGAAGCCGGCCGGGATGAAATCCTGTTCGTACAGCGCCGGCGTGGCGCGGTAGAAGCGGTTCAGGTCGCGCACCAGCCGCTGCATGCCCTCATGCAGCGGGTCGGCGAGCAGGTGCCAGTCGAGGCTCTGGTCGTGGTCCCACTCGCGCTCCTGAGCGAACTCGCCACCCATGAACAGCAGCTTCTTGCCCGGGTGCCCGAACATGAAACCGTAGTAGGCCCGCAGGTTCGCGAACTTCTGCCAGCGGTCGCCCGGCATCTTCGCGATCAGCGAGCCCTTGCCGTGCACCACCTCGTCGTGCGAGAGCGGCAGCACGAAGTTCTCGTTGAAGGCATACACCAGCCCGAAGGTCATCTCGCCGTGGTGGTGCTTGCGGTGCACCGGGTCGCGCGCCATGTACTTCAGCGTGTCGTGCATCCAGCCCATGTTCCACTTGTAGTGGAAGCCGAGGCCGCCGGCGAAGGTGGGCCGCGACACCGCCGGGAAGGCGGTCGATTCCTCGGCCAGCGTGACCGCCTGCGCCCGCTCGATGCCCACCACCTCGTTCATGCGCTTCAGGAACGCGATGGCCTCGAGGTTCTCGCGCCCGCCGTGCACGTTCGGGATCCACTCGCCCGGCTCGCGGCTGTAGTCGCGGTACAGCATCGAGGCGACCGCGTCGACGCGCAGCCCGTCGACGTCGTAGCGCTCCAGCCAGTACAGCGCATTGCCGACCAGGAAGTTGCGCACCTCGGTGCGGCCGAGGTTGTAGATCAGCGTGTTCCAGTCGTTGTGGAAGCCCTCGCGCGGGTCGGCGTATTCGTACAGGTGCGTGCCGTCGAACTGCGCGAGGCCGTGCACGTCGCTCGGGAAATGCGCCGGCACCCAGTCGAGCAGCACGCCCAGGCCCGCCGAATGGCAGCGGTCGACGAAGCGCCGGAAGCCCGGGCCGTCGCCGAAGCGCGCGGTCGGCGAATACAGCCCCACCGGCTGGTAGCCCCAGGAGCCGTCGAACGGGTGCTCGCTGACCGGCATCAGCTCGAGGTGGGTGAAGCCCATGTCCGCTGACCGGCATCAGCTCGAGGTGGGTGAAGCCCATGTCC
>NZ_JBFUGW010000275.1:0-7993 GCF_056402735.1 Rhizobacter sp. P3_C12 | reverse complement strand
GGCCACGACCATCGGCATCACTGTCAGGGTGGTTCCTGACGAAACCGCGGCGACGACCTCTTCGAGCCAGGTCCGGGCGGCGGCATGGTGAGGATGATCGCCACGGAATGCCGCGACCAGCACGTTCACGTCAGGCGTCATCGCCCAGCGCCTCCAGCAGCGACCTGTTGCTGAGCGGGTCGACACCTGCCACCAGTCCACCGCGCCCCTTGAACACCGGCAGACGCGACTTGCCTCGCGGCACCGCCGCCTGCTGCGCCCTCAGCCGCAGTTGCAGGCCCTCCTCGATCAGTCGCGTCAGCGTGGTTCGTTGCCGGGCAGCAAGCGCCTTGGCCGTGGCCAGCAGTTCATCGTTGATGTCGAGGGTCGTCTTCATCCAAAGATGATACAGATTTCTGTATCGGCTGCGCTAGTGCTCGGCCGCATCCCTCCCGCTTCCCTTGCGCGGCCACGGCAGCAGCATCCCCACCTGCTCCCGGTAGGCCCGGTAACGGTCGCCGAACTGCGCGACCAGGTCGCGCTCCTCGAACCAGATGCCGATCAGGATGTAGCCCGTCGTGGCCACCGCGAACAGCAGGTGGCCGGCCGTCATCACCGGCGTGGCCCAGAAGCCCAGCAGGAAGCCGAGGTAGATCGGGTGGCGCACGTGCCGGTAGAACAGCGGCGTCCTGAAGACCGGTGCGGGGATCTCGCGCCCCCGCCAGCCTGCCAGAACCTGGCGCAGACCGAACAGCTCGAAGTGGTTGATCAGGCAGGTGCTGATCAGCAGCATCGCCCAGCCGAGCCAGAACACCGCCTGCAGCGCGATGCGCCCGGCTGGATCGGCGACCGACCACACCACCGGCTGCGCGATCGGCCGCCACTGCCACAGCAGCAGCGCCAGCACCACGGTGGCCGCCAGCACGAAGCTGCTGCGCTCGACCGGCTCGGGCACGATGCGCGTCCACCAGCGCTTGAAGCCACGGCGCGCCATCACGCTGTGCTGCACCGCGAACAGGCCGAGCAGCAGCAGGTTGACGACCACCGCCTCGGCCAGCGGCACCGCGCTGCCGCTGTCGATGTCCTTCGGCACGGCCACGCCGCCGACGAAGCCGATCGCATAGGTGAAGGTCGCAAGAAAGAACACGTAGACGGCAACGCCGTAGAGAACCCCGAAGAAGGCCATGGCTGAAACTCCCAAGAGATGCCGGCGAGCTAGCGTGCCCACCAGCGGTTGTCGAGCACCTGCGCAATGCGCAGCGCCGCACGCGCTGCGCCATCCATCTCCACCGGCCGGTAGCGCACCGGTTCGTGCATCGCGGCCAGGGCGCGCTCGGCCAGCGTGTCGGGATCGAGCGTCGCGTAGTCGAGCGAGCGATCGGCTCCGTAGTTGGCCAGCCGGCAGCGCACGTGCACGCACTGCTCGAAGTGGCGCTGCAGCGGAAAGCTCAGGAACGGCCGGCGCGTCGCCACCAGTTCCATGCATGTCGACAACCCTCCCTGCACCAGCGCCAGGTCGCAGCACGCGAGGTGCTCGTACAGCTTGTGCACGTAGGGCCGGATCTCCAGCCCGTCGAGCTGCGGGAAATCGTCGGTGGCCAGGCGCGGGCCGGCCACGACGATCAGCCGCAGCTCCGGCAGCGCACGCTTCATGCGCGGGAAGGCCTGCACGATGMGCCGCAGCAGTGGCCGGCCGACGGCGGTGCCGCCGACGGTGGCGATCGCGATCTTCTCGTCGCGGCGATAGCCATGCAGCGCACGCAGCCGCTCGGTGTCGGCCAGCGCCGCCGGATCGAAGGGCAGCGCGTAGCCGCAGTAGCTGAAGTTGCGGTCGGTCCAGTCGCGGATGCCGGGCAGGCCCGGGCCGAAGGGGGCCTCGGTGACGTCGTCGCGGTTGCCGACGAACAGCGCCGCATCGCGGATGCCGGGGTAGCGTGCGACATGCTCCAGGTCGTCGGCATTGCGGTCGGCGCACAGCAGGGCCTCGCGCTCGTTGCCCGGCTCCATCGGCAGGCAGCCGACGAAGTCGGTCAGGAAGACGAAGGGCTGGCGCTTCAGCTCCGGGTTCTCGTGGTAGTGGTAGTCGACCTCCCAGGCCTCGTCGCCGACCACGATGTCGTAGTGCTCGGACTCCACCAGGTCGATGAAGGTCATGAAGTTGCGCGTCATGATCTCGTCCATCGTGCGCAGCGCGAAGAAGACCGACAGGTCGTGCTCGCCGGCCTGCTGCTCGAAATGCCGGCTTTCGTTGGCCAGGCGCTGCGTGACGGGATGCAGCCGCTCGCCCTCCTGCGCGAGGTAGCGGGCCGCCGGATCGACGGTGAACCAGTCGATGTCGAGATCGGGTTGCAGCGTGCGCAGCGAACGCGCGATCGCCAGGTCGCGCTGCACATGGCCGAGGCCGATCGCGCTGGAGATGAAGAGCGCCCGGCGCCGGCGCTTCATCGCGCGCACCCAGGTCGCGCGGCGCGGCGCGCCGCCGATGAAGTCGCGCACGCTGCGGTTGAAGAGCACCGGGTCGCGCACCGCCGTGACATGCCCGCCGCCCTGCACGGTCAGCAGGCGCGAGCCCGGCACCAGCGCATGGATCGCCTTGCCCTGCGCGTACATCACGCGGTGGTCGTCGTCGCCGTGGATCACCAGCGTCGGGCAGGCCACGCGGCGCGCCAGTTCCCGCACGTCGTTGCCCTTCCAGGCCTTGCGCACCATGTTGATGATGTCGCCGCTGGTGGCCCGGGCGTAGCCGACGCCGTCGTCGAAGGGCTTGCTCGAATGCGGCTCGCTGAAGAGGCTGGCCATGAACGCATCGATGTAGCCCGGCCAGTCGTCGCGCGTCTGGTCGGCCTCGGCCTGCACCCGGCGCGCGATCGCGTCGGTGTCGACCAGCGATTCCGCGAAACCGCCGGCGATCACGAGGTGGCTGACGCGCTGCGGCTGCTCGGCCGCGACCCGCAGCACCGTCATCGCCGCGCACGAGATGCCGACCAGCGCGGCACGCTCGGTGCCGGCCGTGGCGTCGAGCACGGCGACGAAGTCGTCGTGGAAGATGTCGAAGCTGTAGGCGTCCTGGGTGGCCGGGCGGTCCGAGCKGCCGTTGCCGCGCCCGTCCATCGTGATGACCCGGAAGTGCTGCGACAGGTACGGCACCGTGGCCTTCAGCATCTCGCTGTGCACCATCTGGATGGGCGGCGCGAAGGCGATCCACGGGCCGCYGTCGCCCCACACCGCGTACCAGATGCGCACGCCGTCGCGGTCGACGAGCCCCTGGCGGGCCGGCTCGATGCTGGCGTAGGGGCTGCTGCTAGCGTCCATCGCCCTGCCCTGCCGCGCGGGCGTCGAGCGATTCGAGCAGCTTCTGCACCGCATCGAGCGCCGCCCGGTGCTGCGCCCGTTCGTGCTTCACGCCGAGCAGGTCGGCGAATTCCATGCCGAGCCAGAACTCCGAGATCCAGCAGGCGATGACGTCGGCCGTGAACGGCGCCGGCAGCGTCACCCCGGCCGCCGCGAGTGCCGCCACCGCCTCGCGCACCACGTCGCGCACCAGCTGCTTCCAGGCCAGCAGCCGCGGCAGGAACTTCTCGCGCAGGCCGGCGTTCGAGAGGCTCGCCGCCCACAGCTCGGCCTGCACGCGCACGAAGCCGGACGAGAGGTCGTTGTCGTAGAAGCGCCGCGCCTCGGCCCACTTGCGGGCGTAGCCGCCGGGGCCGGCATACATCGAGCCCTGGCGAGCCAGCAGCCGGCGGTTCGCGGCATCGAGCACCTCGATGACCAGCTGGTCCTTGGTGCCGAAGTGGTAGTTGATCAGCGCGTGGTTCACACCGGCGTCCTTCGCGATCTCGCGCACGCTGAGCGCCGCATACCCCTCGCTCGCCAGCCGCCGGAAGGTGGCGTCGAGGATCTTCTCGCGGGTGTCGACGGCCGGCGCATCCTTGCCGGGTTGCGCGCCGTCGGACGATCTGAGGTTCATGGTTGAACGAGCGGTTTATACGGTCGTTCAAAAATAGGCGAGGTTTGCGGATTCTTCAAGGACAGGAACTCCCTGCCGCGATGGAGGCTCAGAAAAGACCGTTCACCATCCAGCAACGAGGAGTCCACCATGGAAGCACAGCAACTTCACCGCGGCCGTCTCATCGATCACCTGCAGCTCGTCGTGTCCGACATTGCGGCCAGCCAACGCTTCTACGAGGCGGTGGCCAAGGTGCTGGAGATCCCGGTGGGCGGCAGCGCCGCAGATTACTTCTGGATCGACGAGCTGTTCGTCTCGACTGCCGACAGCAAGGCGGCACAAGGCCATCTGACGGGGCGCCACCACCTCGCCTTCCAGGCCAGGGACCGTGCGATGGTGGAGGCGTTCTACCGCGCCGGGCTCGAGGCCGGCGGCCGCGACAACGGCAAGCCGGGCGAACGCCCCTACCACCCCGGCTACTACGCCGCCTTCCTGCTCGACCCCGACGGCAACAACATCGAGGCGGTGTTCCACGGCGAGGCGCAACGCAGCGCGGGGTCGGTGGTGATCACGTTCTAGGCTGCATGTTCTAGCGTGATTCGGCGAGCCTGAACGCCGACGCCATGCGCTCCTGCTCGCGGGGACGAACGTGCAGGCTGTCGGCGATCTTGGCCCACTGCCTCACGACGGTCTGGCTGTGCTCGATGGTCTCGTCGGCAAGCTTCTTCGAGACCCGGAAGTACGGAGCCACCGAACGCGCCAGGTCGAGGTCGAGCGCGTTGTCGGATTCGCTGACGTTGAGCTTCAGGCCATGCGACTCGGGCACGGGGTTCATGTCGTAGGCCTCGGACAACCGCCACCCCTTGCCGGGCACGAGCAGGAAGCCGTGGTTGCGCAGGTGATCGTCGGTGTTGGAGACGAGCATGTTGAACACGATGCGCGACCACAGCTCGCGCAGATCGGTCTGGGTCTGCGCGCCGTGATCAGTCAACACGCGGGCGATTTCAAGGTAGCTCGCGCCGGTGGAGGCATCGTCCCCGTCCTGGCGGCCGGTGAGTGTCATGGCCGAGGCGAAATGAATCCGCCCCTGCGGCGTGCGGTCGAAGCGCTTCACCAGGAAGGTGTGGTGCGGGCTGGCGAAACGGCGAGCCATGTTTTGCGGCACCGACAGGCCACAAGCTTTTGCCAGGGTTTGAGCCACCAGTTCCCACGCGCCCACGTCGTACTCATCGCGCACGCTGGGAAACTTGGCGATCCACAGATGCCCCGCGTCGGCAACGCTGGCCTTGGGGCGTGCACCGCCGAGCGAGCCGCCCGGCGCGATCAGCATGCGCAGCCAGTCGTCACCCTCGGGCGAGGTGTTGTCTTCATCGCGTTCCAGCGCGAGACTGGCCGCTTCGAGTTCGCGCAGTTGGACGAACGGCGGTGCGGCTGTGTCGTGCTGGTTGTCGAGAAAGGCGCCGGAGTCCCCGAGTCGCAAGCGCAACGCACCAGACCGATAGGTGTCGTGCACGCCCAGCAGGCAGTCCGACTCGTGCAGGCGCACGGCCTTGCCCACCTGCCCTGCCCGTTGCGCCCGCTCCAGCCGGCGCCGCATCAGCAACCGCCCCCAGCGATCCGGGCTCGCATCGGAGAACACACCGAAGGTCTGATGGCCCTGCGGCGGGTGCTGTCGCCCCTCGTACAGGCCGAGCCGCGGATCCAGCGCCAGATTCCGCGTGGCCGGATGGGCAAGCGCGACGGGGTCGTATTCGAACTCGAAGACCTCCCGGCCCGCACCGCGCCTGGCGTGCAGCCATCCCAGCCGCAGCGGCTGCGCGAGACCGATCCAGTCTGCGTAGACGGCGATGGTCGCGGTCATGCGCTCAACGCGCCTTCTTCTTCGAAGGCAGGTCGATCAGGCCGACCAATGCCTCGGAGCTCACGAAGTCGCCCTTCGCGATCTGRCTGGGAGCAGCGTCGGAAGGCAGTCGCTCCATGACTTCATGCCGTTGTGAAGAGGGCGCGGGAGACGGCCCCCTGCGCGTCGCCCGGGTCGCGGGCAACTGCGCATCCTGCAACTCGCGGCCGAGCGGATCCGCCTTGCCAAGCAGATCGAGATCTTTCTCGATGCCCAGCACCTGCATCACGGCCACATAGGCACCCATCGTCACGCCTGCCCCACCGCGCTCGAGGCTGCGCAGCGTCATGGGCGCCATGCCCGCCCGCTCTGCCACCTGCTTGGCCGGAAGCCGCCTGCGCAGGCGCGCCAGGCGCAGGCGGTCGCCGAGCTGGATCAGCAGCGCTTCAGTGGCTGGAAGCAGCGGAGCAGGCTTTCTCGACATGGAAATATTCTAGTCATCTGAACATCATAGCGCCAGAATATCTCCACTTTTCCCGATGATTTACTCGCTGATCCGCGTGTACGTCTGCGGGTAGTTCGCCTGGAACTCCTTCGCGCGCGTGGCCCACACGTCGTCCCACAGGAACCAGACGTTGGCCCAGAACGCGTCGCTGCGCGGCACGTTGTTGTTGGCCTGGTTCATGATCTCGCCGTCGTTGCGGGTCTTGAAGCTCGCGCTGCCGAAGTTCGAGTTCTCCAGCGCCACGCGATAGTTGCGGTTGGCCAGGTAGCGCGTCCACTCGTCGCCATTCCACTGCGCGACGGCGCTGTAGTGGCTGAGGATGTCCGGCGCGTAGAACTCGCCCCAGTTGCCGATGAACTCGACGTGGGCATGGTCGTTGGCATTCGCGAAGCGGAATGCGTGCGTGCCCGCGCCATCCTTGTGATAGACCACCAGCGGATGCCCCCAGTGGTTCTCCAGCCCGGCCATCGGCCGCGTGGTGTAGTTGCCGTGCGCGCTGACCGACACGTGCGAGATGAAATCGCCGCCGCCGTTCCTGCGGCCCGTCCAGACGATCACCGTCTCGACGTCATGCTTGTGGCCCCCCAGGAACGTGAGGCCGATCGCCTGGTCCTTCTCGAAGTACAGCTCGTAGAAGTGCGCGCAGCGCTCGATGCGGTCGCTGCCCTCCACCGTCTCGCGGCACAGCTGGCGATGGATGGTGTTGGCGAAGTTGCCCCAGCCACCGTCGCGGCAGGCGCCCTGCACGGTGCCGGTGGCGTTCAGGCCGGGGTTCTGGCTCAGGTTGCTGTTGCGGTTGAACGGCGTGGCCGGGTAGCAGCCGTCGGAGTCGAAATCGAACATCGGATGGAAGTCGCGCACCTGCTTCTCGTTGTACTTCGTGATGGCAGTGTCCCAGCGCGGCAGTTCATCGGCGTGGGCCGCGGCAGCGGTCACGGCGATGAGGGCGATCGCAATGGACTTCAGGGCGCGCAGGGACAAGAACGTGTTCGTCATGGTGTGACACGAAGTGGATGGCCGGCGGACTGTGCGGCCCGCCCATGACGGCTTGTTGACGCTACAGGCGCACGACGCCGTCGATCCAGCCTTCGAACCGGCCGTCCACGTAGAGCCGCAGGCTGTCGCCATCGGATTCGGCTTCGCACTGGGCGCACTGGGCACCCAGGCCCCGGCAGTCATCCATCGCGAAGCGCGATGGCGTCGATCGGCGCGACAGCGTGCGGATAATGGTCGTGATGAAATCCATCGGCGGTCTCCCGAGTGTCTGATGCAGTGCCGCGACTGTCCCGCGCACGCCATCGCCGCGTCCTTCACCCACCTGAAACCAAGCTGAAACCCGCGCCAACCCGTGTCGACACCGCTCCACTTCGGTCGTTTCGAACTGCGCCCTGCCGAACGCCTGCTGCTGGACGACGGCAAGCCGGCGGCGCTCGGCGTGCGGGCCCTCGACGTGCTGATTGCGCTGGCGCAGCGGCGCGATCAGGTGGTGGGGCAGGATGAGCTGATCGATCTCGCGTGGCCCGGCCTGGTGGTCGAGCCGAACAACCTGCAGGTGCAGATCTCGGCCTTGCGCAAGCTGCTGGGGGCGGAGGCGATCGCCACCGTGAAGCGCCGCGGCTACCAGTTCACCGCCGCGCTGCGCGAGGCTGGCGCTGACAGCGGCGAAGCCGCGGCCCAGCCCGCCCTCGCCCCCACGCCCCACCGCCTGCCGCTGCCGCGCACC
>NZ_JBFUGW010000274.1:0-8045 GCF_056402735.1 Rhizobacter sp. P3_C12 | reverse complement strand
CTCCACGCCAGCAGCGCGGCGCTCAGCGCCAGGCCGGCGGCCACGCCCGCCACGCTTGGCCAGCCCGGCAGCGCCGCGCCGGGTGGCGGGCACACGTCCAGGCGCATCGCCAGGTGCAGGTGCGCGAACGCCATCGACGCCAGCACCGTGAAGTCGACCACCAGCAGGATGACCGCGGCCCACCACGAGTGCGAACCGCCCCGCACCGCGCCCACCGGCACCACGACACCGTCGCCGACCTGCGCGTGCGTCGGCCGCCCGGGCGCGGGCCGGTCGGCCTGGTCCAGCCAGCGCCACACGCACACCACCGCGAGCAGGCCGAAGGCGAACGCGCTCGCGACCCATTGCACCGTCAGCAGCAGGAAGAACGCCGCGGTGCCCAGCGCCGCCAGCAGCGGCAGCCAGCTCGGCCCGGGCAGCACGATCAGGTGGCGCAGCTCGGCCCGGCGCGGGCTGGTGACCAGGGTTTCGCGCTGGCCGGTGACGGTGCCGGGCAGCCAGTGCCGGCCGGCTTCGACCTCGTGGGCCAGCCCCGGCTGCTCCCACAGCGGCCACGCCGAGCGCACCTGCGCGATGCTGCGCATGCCGTGTTCGTTCGATTCGATCCATTCCAGCGACGGCGACTGCCACGGATCGCCATGCGGCTGCCCGCGCCGGCACGCGGTGCGCACCAGGTCGATCGCGAGCAGCAGCACACCGCCGCCAAGCACCGCTGCACCGGCCGACGACAGCAGGTTGGGCCACTCCCAGCCGAGGCCCGGGTCGTAGGTGTAGACGCGCCGCGGCATGCCCAGCAGGCCGGCGATGTGCATCGGGAAGAAGCACAGGTGAAAGCCGCCGAACACCAGCGCGAACACCCAGCGGCCGCAGCGCTCGCTCAGGCGGTGGCCGTTCACCAGCGGCATCCAGTGGTAGAGCGCCGCGAACACCGGGAACACCATGCCGCCGATCAGCACGTAGTGCAGGTGGGCGACGACGAAATAGCTGTCGTGCGCCTGCCAGTCGAACGGCAGCACCGCGACCATCACGCCGGTCAGCCCGCCCAGCACGAAGGTGGCCAGGAAGCCCAGGATGAAGAGCGTCGGCGTGTCGGCCCGCACGCGGCCGTGCCACAGCGTCGCGATCCACGCGAACACCTGCGTCGCCGACGGCACCGCCACCGCCAGGCTCGCCGCCGACACCAGGGTCAGCGCCAGCGAGCCCAGGCCGGCGGTGAACATGTGGTGGGCCCACAGCGCAAAGCTGAGCAGCCCCACTGCGGCGAGCGCCGCGACGATCGCACGCCGCCCGGCCAGCGGCTGCTGCACCAGCGCCGGCAGCATCGCCGAGACCATGCCGGCGGCTGGCAGGAAGATGATGTAGACCTCCGGGTGCCCGAAGAACCAGAACAGGTGCTGCCACAGCAGCGGGTCGCCGCCGCGCGCCGCGTCGAACAGCGGCCAGTCGAAGGCGCGCTCCAGCTCCAGCAGCGCGGTGCCGGCGATCACCGCCGGGAACGCGAAGACGATCATGAAGCCGACCACCAGCATCGCCCATGCGAACACCGGCAGGCGCGCCAGCGTGAGCCCGGGCGCGCGCGTCATCAGGATGCCGATGATCAGCTCGACCGCGCCGGCGATCGCCGAGATCTCGATGAAGCCGATGCCGAGCAGCCAGAAATCGGCGTTCAGGCCCGGCGAGTGCACGCGGCCGGTCAGCGGCGGGTTCATGAACCATCCGCCGTCCGGCGCCAGCCCGGCGAACAGCGTGCAGAAGAAGGCGAGGCCGCCGACCGCATAGGCCCAGAACGCATAGGCCGACAGGCGCGGGAACGGCAGGTCGCGCGCGCCCAGCATGTTCGGCAGCAGGAAGACCGCGATCGCCTCGACGATCGGCACCGCGAACAGGAACATCATCACCGTGCCGTGCATCGTGAACACCTGGTTGTAGGTGCCCGGCCCGAGCAGCGTGCTGCCGGGCAGCGCGAGCTGCGCGCGCATCAGCAGCCCCAGCGCGCCGGCCAGCAGCAGGAACAGCAGCGCGGTGGCGATGTAGAGCTTGCCGATGAAGGTGTTGTTGACATCGCTGAGCCGGCGCCAGCCGGTCGGCGGCCGCCACGCGTGTTCGAGCCGCTGCAGCTCGTGCGCGGGCCGCGGCAGGCGGTTGGGCAGCGGCTTGCTCATCGCAGCGTGCGCAGGTAGGCCACCAGCGCGTCCAGCGTGGCGGCGTCGAGCTGCGCGTACGAGGGCATCCCGGCGCCGGGCTTGATCGCCTGCACGTCGGCGATCCAGCGCCGCAGCGCGGCGGCATCGTTGGGCAGCAGCCCGGCGCCCAGGTGCGTGCGGTCCGCCAGCTGCGCGAGGTTCGGACCGAAGTTCGGGCCGGAACCCCGGCCGCCCGGCGTGGCCTCGACGGCATGGCAGGCCGCGCAGCCGTGCGCGACGAAGGCGCGCCGCCCCGGCGTGTCGTCGCCCGCCCGTGTGTCACCGGGCGCCGGGCCGGCGGCCTGCGCCGCCAGCCAGCGGTCGAACTCCGGCGCCGGCATCGCGCGCACGTGCAGCGCCATCTTCGCGTGCTGCTCGCCGCAGAACTCGGCGCACTGGCCGCGGTAGAGGCCGGGCCGCGTGGCGGTGATCACGAGCCGGTTCGTGCGGCCGGGCACCAGGTCCATCTTGCCGCCGAGTTCGGGCACCCACAGGCTGTGGATCACGTCGTCCGATCGCAGGCCGAGCTGCACCGGCCGGCCCACCGGGATGCGCAGCTCGTTGGCCGACAGCACGCTGCGCCCGCTGGCCGGATCGCGGTAGCTGAGCTCCCACCACCACAGCCGCCCGGTCACCGCGACCACCAGCGGCGGGTTCGCCAGGCCCCGCTCCAGCCCCGCGGTGCGCGCCGTGCTGTACAGCAGCAGCGCGCCCAGCACCGACACCGGCAGCACGACGCCGCCGCCCAGCACCCACCAGCGGCTCGGCCGCTCGCGCCGGCTGCGCGCGCGCAGCGCCAGTGCCAGCAGCGCCAGCGTGCCGATGAACAGCAGCGTGGCGCCGATGATCAGCACCCAGGCCACCTCGGCCAGCGCCGCCGCTTCGAGGCCGGCCGGCGCGAGTACCGAGGGCGCGCCGGCCGCGTTCATCGCAGCGACAGCAGGTAGGCCGCGATGTCGCGCGCCTCGGCGGGCGGCACGCCCAGGTCGGGCATCGGGCTGCCGGGGCGCAGGGCCTGCGGGCTCTCGATCCAGCGCGGCAAGGTGGCCGGCCCGTTCGGGATCGCGCCGGCGATGTAGCTGCGCGCGCCGAACTGCGCCAGCGACGGCGCGCTGCGCCCGCCGGCGGCGGGCAGGTCCGGGATCACGTGGCAGCGACCGCACTGGTGCTGCGCGGCCAGCTGGCGGCCGCGCACCGGATCGGCGCCCGGCAGCTGCGCGTAGGCCGGGTCGCCGGCGTCCGGGCGGCCGCAGCCGGTGAGAACGGTCAGCGCGGCCAGTGCGCCCACCCGCAGCCACCGCCATCCGGCACAAGGCCTGCCGCTTGCCTGCGGGGTGGCATCGTGAGAACCGTGCTCGCCACCCTGCTCGTCACCGCGCTGCTCGGCAGCGCCGCTGCCGCGCTGTTCGTCTGGACCGGCGCGTACGACGTGTCCGGCACCCGCAGCCACACGCAACCGGTCTACACGCTGCTCGAGACCGCGATGCGGCGCTCGGTGCAACGGCGCGCCGCGCAGGTCGAACTGCCGCCGCCCGCCGGGCCGCAGCAGCTCGCGCGCGGTGCCGCGTGCTTTCGCGACCATTGCGTGCAGTGCCACGGCGGGCCCGGGGTGTCGCAAGGCGACATCGGCAAGAGCATGCAGCCGCTGCCCGGCCCGCTGGTCGATGCGGCGCGCCGCTGGGCGCCCCGCGAGCTGTACTGGATCACCCGCCACGGCATCACGATGAGCGGCATGCCGGCCTGGGAGCTGCGGCTGCCCGATGCCGACCTGTGGGCCGTCACCGCCTTCCTGCAGGCGCTGCCGCGTCACTCGCCGGCCAGCTACCGCGAGGCGGTGGCCGAACTGCCGCCGGACGCCTGCCGCTCGCTGACCGCGCGCTGCGCCGCCGGGCGCTGCGAYGAGGCGCCGAGCGCCGACCTGCAGCCGCTGCAGCCGCGCGGCCGCGACGAGGCCGCCCAGCTGCTGCTGCGCCAGTACGCCTGCGTCACCTGCCACCGCGTGCCCGGCGTCGTCGGCTCCGACGTCCAGGTCGGCCCGCCGCTGCACGAGCTGTGGCGGCGCGAGCGCATCGCCGGCGATCTGCCGAACTCGGCCGAGAACCTGGCACGGTGGATCCGCGAGCCGCAACGGCTGCGCCCCGGCAGCGCGATGCCCGACCTGGGCGTCAGCGAAGCGCATGCCGGCCGCATCGCGGCCTACCTGCTGGACCCACGGCGCTGAGGTGTGCATCCCGCCATCCGGCAAGCGAGGTACCCGCTGCCGCGCCGGCCCGTACCGGCCGGCCCGCAAGCCTTGCCGAAAGTTCTGCCGGATCGCCGTGATCGACAATGCAGGCTTGCGCGGTCCCCCGCGCGCCCTGCCTTGCTTCGCTTGCTGCCCCGATGTCCACCGAAGATTTCCGCGTGCTGGCCGTGATCCCGCCGATGACGCAGCTCAACACGCCCTACCCGTCCACGGCCTATCTCACAGGCTTCCTGCGTTCGCGCGGCATCACGGCCGTGCAGGAAGACCTCGCGCTCGCGCTGGTGCTGGACCTGCTGTCCCCCACCGGCCTCGACCAGGTCCGCGAGCGTGCGCAGGCGCTGCCCGAGGCGCAGCGCTCCGCCCCGGTCGCCGGCTTCCTCGACGCCTTCGACCGCTACCGCTCGACCATCGCCCCCACGATCCGATTCCTGCAAGGGCGCGACTCCACGCTCGCGCATCGCATCGTCGGCCGCGACTGGCTGCCCGAGGGCACGCGCTTCCGCTCGCTCGACGTCTACGTCGACGACGAGGGCGGCGACCCGCTCGCCTGGGCCTTCGGCGCGCTCGGCCTGCAGGACCGCGCCCGTCACCTCGCCACGCTGTACCTGAACGACCTCGCCGACGTGCTGCGCGATGCGATCGACGGCCGCTTCGAGTTCGTGCGCTATGCCGAGCAGCTGGCCGCGAGCCAGGCCGATTTCGATCCGCTGGCCAGCGCGCTGTCGGCCGCCCCGAACCTGGTCGACGAGCGGCTCGCCGCCCTCGCGCTGGCCGCCGTCGAGCGCCATCGCCCCCAGTTGCTGCTGCTGTCGGTGCCCTTCCCCGGCTCGATGTATGCCGCGCTGCGCATCGCGCAGGCCGTGAAGGCGGCGCATCCGCAGATCGCCATCGCGCTCGGCGGCGGCTTCGTCAACACCGAGCTGCGCGAGCTGTCGGAGCCGCGCGTGTTCGACTTCGTCGACGTGGTGACGCTCGATGCCGGCGAACGCCCGCTGCTCGCGCTGATCGACCACCTGCAGGGCAGGCGCTCGCAGCAGCGGCTGGTGCGCAGCTTCGTGCGCGATGCCGAATCGGGCGCGGTGCGCTATGTCAACGGCTTCGCCGAGGCCGACATCCCGTTCGACCAGGTCGGCACGCCCACCTGGGACGGCCTGCCGCTGGACCGCTACCTGTCGCTGCTCGACATGCTGAACCCGATGAACCGGCTGTGGAGCGACGGCCGCTGGAACAAGCTGACGGTGGCGCACGGCTGCTACTGGAAGAAGTGCAGCTTCTGCGACGTGAGCCTCGATTACATCGCGCGCTTCGAGCAGGCCTCGTCGACGACGCTGGTCGACCGCATCGAGGCCATCGTGCAGGAGACCGGGCAGACCGGCTTCCACTTCGTCGACGAGGCCGCGCCGCCGAAGGCGCTGCGCGCGCTGGCCGCCGAGCTGCAGCGCCGCAAGGTGGAGATCACCTGGTGGGGCAACGTGCGCTTCGAGAAGACCTTCGACCGCGAGCTGTGCGAAGAGCTCGCCGCGAGCGGCTGCATCGCGATCTCGGGCGGGCTCGAGGTGGCCTCCGACCGCTTGCTGAAGCTGATGAAGAAAGGCGTGTCGGTCGAGCAGGTGGCGCGCGTGACACAGGCCTTCTCGGAGGCCGGCATCCTGGTGCACGCCTACCTGATGTATGGCTTCCCGACGCAGAACGAGCAGGACACGGTGGACGCGCTCGAGTACGTGCGCCAGCTGTTCGAGGCAGGCTGCATCGCGAGCGGCTTCTTCCACCGCTTCGCCTGCACCGTGCACTCGCCGGTCGGCCTGCAGCCCGCCGACTACGGCATCACGCTGCAGCCGCTGCCGCCGGGCCGCTTCGCGAAGAACGACGTCGGCTTCGTCGACCCGACCGGTACCGACCACGACGCGATGGGCCGCGCGCTGAAGAAGGCGATCTACAACTACATGCACGGCATCGGGCTGGACGCCGACGTGCGCAGCTGGTTCGACGTGCGCGTGCCGAAGTCGACGGTGGGGCGGCATCGCATCGCGAAGGCGCTGCAGCAGGTGCGAGGGGCCGTCGGAACGACCGCCGGGCGCCGCACAGGGTGAATGCGCGACTGGCGGTTCAGCATTTCTGACGCCGGTAATCAGCAATTCGCCTAGTGCGGCACGGCGCTGGGAGCGCTAAAACTCGGCATGCAGCGTGCGGACAAGACATTGAAGCCGGCGGCCGACGCAACGCCAGCACCGGCGGCCGCAGCCGTTCGACCCCAGGGGCTGCAGGCGCTCATCGACAAGTCACCGCGCATGCAGRCGCAGCTTCGCACGATTGGCAACGTATTCGGCCGTGCGGTCCAGGCGCCCGTGCAGCGCGAACGCCGGGAGGTGGCCCAGCGCGTAGCGCCCTACCACGCGTGGATGCACGACAGAGAGGCCTTCCTCGGCGAATTGGAACGCGACCACTACGCCCTGTCGAGCTACTCCAACCTGTCTGCGATCACCGTCCTCAACGTCCACCACGACCCGCGCGTGATCAAGCAACTGAACCTGGCCAGCAATGACGAGGTGCATTCCGAACTCAAGGACCGATTGATCGAGCTGACCTCGAGCGTGCACATCCGTCCCGCCACGCCGACGCACGACAACCAGGAGGGCAACCTGCCCGGAGGGCAGGTCTATTACGAAATGGGCATGGAGGGCGGCGGTGGAACCCGGATCGTCGTCAACGCCGCGACCCATCAGATCTATTTCAGCCAGCACTATGGCGGCCACCAGAACATGAATGCGAACGGCACGCCCAAGGCCGACAGTCCGTTCGCGGAGCTGATCGGCATGACCGCACAGGAATCGGCCGTGCTGCGGTACCAGGTCATCTTCTTCCAGGCCGAGACGCAAGCCTATGCGGATGCCTTGATCGAACGGGCCCAGGTCGAGCAACTGCAGGAGGACCTCGTCCGAAAGCGCAGCATGCGCAACACGGCGCTGCGGCGACAGGCTGCGGCCGCAAGCCCGAAGCAGGTGGCGAAGACCGCAGCCCAGGTGGCCGCGGCAACGCATGCGGTGACGCTCGCAGAAGCGCAGGTCGCGGGGTTCCACCCCGAGGCCGGTCTCGCCGCTGCGGACGCCGCCGCGGCTGCGGGCGTGGAGTTGCTGGCCGCTCCGATGCGAGCGGGCCAGCCGCATGCGGTCATGGGCTTCGCTCCCGTCGAACAGATCATGTGGAGCAACGCCCAGCGCATCGGCACCAACCTTCGCGCCAGCCGGCGCTACCTCAATGCCTGCGGGGCCATCCTCACCGGCATCCAGGCAGCCAATTCGGTGTGAGCGCGTTGCGCCTGATGGTGCCTTCTGGTGTCCCGACGACATACGAGTCGTCACAGAAGAAATAGTCTCTGTCGGCCACGTCATCGCCCCAACTGGTATTCAATTGGATATATTGATGCCAGCATCTATCCAGAGGGAGCGATTACAAATGGTCATGACCACTTCCGCCTCGCGCGGCTCCGCGCGCCGCGTGCTGGCGTCCCTGGTCCTGTCGGTGGCGGCCACAACCGTCCTCGCGGCCTACCCGGCCTGGAAGACTGACACCTACTACCCGGCCGGCACGATCGTGTCGTACAACGGGCATGACTACAA
>NZ_JBFUGW010000273.1:0-8059 GCF_056402735.1 Rhizobacter sp. P3_C12 | reverse complement strand
GCTACAAGCAGCACGCGCGCGCGCAGGCCCGGCTCGCGCGCGAGGTGCAGCAGCTGCGCGGCGCGGCGCGCATGCTGCTGGAGGCCGATGCGGCGCAACCGGCCCACGCGAACGCCGCGGCGCAGCTCGCCGACCAGCGCGAGCAGCGGCTCGATGCCGCCTCGCGCAAGCTGCTGGCGCAGTGGCCGCAGCTGCAGGCCGCCTACGCGGGCGACGAGTACGTCGTGAAGATCCGCGACAAGGAGCTGCGCACCGCGCTGACCACGCAGAGCCTGTCGGGCACCAAGGTGCGCAAGGTGGCGCTGCCGCAGTTCGAGGACCACGGCGAGATCCTGAAGTGGCTGCTGCTCGACAACGTGCCCGGCAGCTTCCCGTACAGCGCCGGCACCTTCGCGTTCAAGCGCGAGGGCGAGGACCCGACGCGCATGTTCGCCGGCGAGGGCGATGCCTTCCGCACCAACCGGCGCTTCAAGCTGCTCTCCGAAGGGATGCCGGCGAAGCGGTTGTCGACCGCGTTCGACAGCGTCACGCTGTACGGCAACGACCCGGCGCTGCGGCCCGACATCTACGGCAAGGTCGGCAACTCCGGCGTCAGCATCGCGACGCTGGACGACATGAAGGTGCTGTACGGCGGCTTCGACCTGTGCAACCCGGCCACCAGCGTCAGCATGACGATCAACGGGCCGGCGCCGACGATCCTCGCGATGTTCATGAACACCGCGATCGACCAGCAGCTGGCGCGCTTCGAGGCCGACAACGCCCGCGATCCGAGCGACGACGAACTGCACAAGATCCGTGCCTGGGTGCAGCAGAACGTGCGTGGCACGGTGCAGGCCGACATCCTGAAGGAAGACCAGGGGCAGAACACCTGCATCTTCTCGACCGAGTTCAGCCTGAAGGTGATGGGCGACATCGCCGAATACTTCGTGCACCACCAGGTGCGCAACTTCTATTCGGTGAGCATCAGCGGCTACCACATCGCCGAAGCGGGGGCGAACCCGATCAGCCAGCTCGCGTTCACGCTGAGCAACGGCTTCACGTTCGTCGAGGCGTACCTCGCGCGCGGCATGCACGTTGACGACTTCGCGCCGAACCTGAGCTTCTTCTTCAGCAACGGCATGGACCCGGAGTACACCGTGCTCGGCCGCGTCGCGCGGCGCATCTGGGCGGTGGCGATGCGCGAGCGCTACGGCGCCAACGAGCGCAGCCAGAAGCTGAAGTACCACGTGCAGACCTCGGGCCGCTCGCTGCATGCGCAGGAGATCCAGTTCAACGACATCCGCACCACGCTGCAGGCGCTGATCGCGGTCTACGACAACTGCAACTCGCTGCACACCAATGCCTTCGACGAGGCGATCACGACGCCCACCGAGGACAGCGTGCGCCGCGCGATGGCGATCCAGCTGATCATCAACCGCGAATGGGGCCTGGCGAAGAACGAGAACCCGAACCAGGGCGCGTTCATCATCGACGAGCTGACCGAGCTGGTGGAAGAGGCGGTGCTGGCCGAGTTCGAGAAGCTCGCCGAGCGCGGCGGCGTGCTGGGTGCGATGGAGACCGGCTACCAGCGCGGCCAGATCCAGGAAGAGAGCATGCACTACGAGATGCTCAAGCACACCGGCGAGTACCCGATCATCGGCGTCAACACCTTCCGCAACCCGCATGGGGACCCGGTGGCCGATCACATCGAGCTGGCACGCTCGACCGACGACGAGAAGCAGTCGCAGCTCGCGCGGCTCGCGGCCTTCCACGCCACGCATGCCGATGCGGCGCCGGCGATGCTCGCGCGGCTGCAGCAGGCGGTGATCGCCAACGGCAACGTGTTCGAGGTGCTGATGGACGCGGTGCGCTGCTGCTCGCTCGGGCAGATCACCGCGGCGCTGTTCGAGGTGGGCGGGCAGTACCGGCGCAGCATGTAGCCGGGCCGGCGCCTGCCGGCAAGCTTGGGGATGCCGGCACACGCCAAAAGCGATGACAATCCGGTGCCATGAAAGCGCCGCCCATCCGACGATCGACGTCCACCGCGCTCGCCACCGCACGCCGCGCGTGGCGGCTGCTGTACAGCGATTCGCGCCGGTGCATCGTGCTGGCCGACCAGGCGCTCGAGCGCAGCCTCGCGCACGGCGACCAGGCCGCCGAAGGCTGGGCCCGGCTGGTGCGCGGGCTGCACCTGATCTGGTATTCCACACCGCTCGAAGCCGCCGGCGAGCTGGCCGAGGCCGACCGCTGCTTCGACGCCACGCACGACCGCGCCGGCCACCTGCTGGCCGAGGTCGGCATCGCGCGCTGCCTGTGGCGCGAGGGCAAGTACCGCGAATCGCTGGAGCGCGCGCTGCCGCTGCGCGCCGAGGGCCTGGCCGTGCTGAAGCACGACGAACTCGGCATGCTGCTGAACGTGATCGCCGGCTGCTATGCCTCGCTCGGCCAGTCGGAGCAGGCCTTCGCGTACATGTTCCAGGCGCTGAACGAGTCGCGCCCGGCACGCGGCAACGGCTTCGAGGTGGTGCTGTACTGCAACCTCGCGCACGAGCTGATCCAGCTCGGCGACTACCACCAGGCGCTCAGCCACGTCGAGGAAGGCATCGCCCGCTACGCGCGGCTCGACAACCCGCGGCTGCTCAGCGTGCTGCTGATCAACCGCGTGATCTGCCTGACCAACCTCGAGCGCGCGGCCGATGCGCTGGGCGATGTCGAGCGGCTGCTCGCGCTGCCGACCGATGCGAGCGGGCGCGGCAGCACCAATGCGAACTTCGAGACGATGGCGATCGCCGCGCTGCGCGCCGGCAACACCACGCTCGGCGCCGAGCTGATCGAGCGCGCCTCGCAGGACAAGAGCGGCATCAAGGTGCCCGACGAGCGCATCACGCTGGTGGTCGCCACCGCCGAGGTGATGGCCGCGCGCGACCTGCTGCCGCAAGCCGCCGCGCTGCTGGCGCAGGCGCAGCCGGCGGTATTGAACGCCGCGGCCGAAGGCCTGAGCCTGCGCGTGCGCTGCCTGTTCCACCAGGCGATGGCCGACACGCACGAGCGGCTGGGCCACGCGGCGCAGGCGCTGGCCTCTCTGCGCATCTGGCAGGCGCTGCACGTCGAGCGCGCGCAACAGGCCTCGCGGGCGCGCTACCAGGCGGCCTCGCTGCAGACCGAGCTGCGCCGGCTGCAGCAGAACCTCGACGAGATCGAGGCGCGCCGCCGCACCACCGAGCGCGCGAAGGCCGAGCTCGAGGCCATCAACCAGCAGCTGTCGCAGAAGATCGACGAGGTCGAGGCGCTGCAGGCCGAGCTGCGCCAGCAGGCCACGCGCGACTTCCTGACCGGCCTGTTCAACCGCCGCCACCTGAACGACGTGCTGCCGCAGATGCTGCTGCTCGCGCAGCGCGAGCAGCAGCCGCTGGCGGCCGCGATCATCGACCTGGACCACTTCAAGTCGGTGAACGACCGGCACGGCCACGTGGCCGGCGACAAGCTGCTGGCCGCGTTCGGCGCGCTACTGATCGCGCACGGGCGGCGCAGCGACATCGCGTTCCGCTTTGGCGGCGAGGAGTTCTGCCTGCTGATGCCGCGCACCGACGCATTCGCGGCGCAGCGCAAGGTCGAGGCGCTGCTGGGCGCGTGGCGCGACGAGGTGTTCCAGTTCGAGACCGGCACGCTGCACCGCAACACCTTCTCGGCCGGCATCGCCGATTCGCTCGCCGAGCTGGCGGCGATGGAGCAGCTGCTGAAGATCGCCGACGACCGGCTGCTCGAGGCCAAGCGCAGCGGGCGCAACCAGGTGCTGGCGGCGGACCTGCGGGCCGATCCGGTCGAAGCCTAGAAGCTGCCCGGATCGCCCGGGAACACCACCGGCGACTCGTAGCCATCGGCCGACACCGCCGACACGCCGAAGAACCAGTCGTCGATCACGACGTTCTTCAGCACCAGCTGGGTTGCATCGCCCGCGACGAAGCGGCTGTGCTGCCAGTGCGGCGCGGTCGTCTCGCGCCACCACACGCGGTACCCGGCCACGCCCGGCTGCGCCTGCCCCGCTTGTGCCTGCCATTTGATGGTGGTGTCCGGCGTCACCGCGCCCCCGATCGACACGCCCTTCGGCGGCATCGGCGCATTCGCCATCGCGGCCAGCGTCACCGCGTTCAGCCGCGTCACCTGCGCGAGGTACGGGAAATCGACGCCGTCGATCGTGTCGCCGTAGGCGATGCCGCCTTCGGTGCGCAGGTCCTGGTGCTGGCGCGTGTAGTCTTCGTGCGCCTCGGTCACGCGCACCGCCGGGATGCCGGCATCGAGGAACGGCACCTGGTCGCCGCCGCGGCCGTAGCGGTCGGTGCGGTAGACCATCTGCACGCGCAGGTTGGTCAGGTAGCGCGCCGACAGGCTGGCCATGAAGCGCGCGATGTTGCGCGACGGCGAATCGACCTCGCCGCCGTTGTAGCGCCGCTTGCCGGCCTGCGCCGGCGTCTCGACCGCCTTGGTCCCTTCGGAGAACACGCGCACCGTGCCGTTGTCATGCACGCCGTCCTGGCCGTGGCTGTTGCCGACGATGTCGTTGTTCAAGTCGGCCTGCACCTGCCAGCCCTCGACCTTGGCATGGTCGACCAGCACCTTGCCGCCGTACAGGCCCTGCTCCTCGCCCGACAGCGCGGCATAGACGAGGGTCGCGCGGAACTTGTGCTTCGACAGCACGCGCGCCGCCTCCATCAGCGCGGCGACACCCGAGGCGTCGTCGTTCGCGCCGGGCGCGTCGCTGGTCGCATCCATCACGTCGCTGACGCGCGAGTCGAGGTGGCCGGTGATCACGATCACGCGCTGCGGCTCGGTGGTGCCGCGCTGCACCGCAACGATGTCCATCACCTCGGTGGGCTGCGGCAGCCGCGGGCCGGTGAAGGTCTGCGACGGCGTCGCCACCTGCAGGCAACCGCCGCAGTCGCGCGACAGCGCGGTGAAGCGCGACTGCACCCAGCGGCGCGCCGCGCCGATGCCGCGCGTCGGCGAGGTGGTGTCCGAGGCGGTGTGGCGCGTGCCGAACGCGACCAGGTGGGTGATGGTGCTGCGCAGTTCGTCGGGGCTGACGGCGGCGGCGATCTCGCGCAGCGCCGGCTGGTCCGGGAAAGGCGCCGGATCGGGGGGCGCAGCCTGCGCAGCGCCCGCGATCGAACACAAGGCCAGCAGGCTCAGGCGAATCAGCTTCATCGTGGCATCCAGTCAGGGGGAAGGTGGATCATGCCGGTTCGGGCCACGGGAAGCGCCCGTTCAGCACCGGCACGTCGCGCAACCGCGCGACGCTGAAATCGATGAAGGCGCGCAGCTTCGCGGTGGCGCGGCGGCCTTCGAGGTGCACCAGCTGCACCGGCACCGGCGCCGGCTCGTGCGCGGCCAGCACGATGCGCAGTCGCCCGGCAAGCACGTCGTCGGCCACCTGGTACGACATCGCCCGGGCCAGCCCGTGCCCGGCCAGCGCGGCGGCGATCGCCATCTCGCCGGTGTTGGCCACCAGCTGCATGCGCGGCTGCACGCTGTCGCCGCGCGTGCCGAACCCCCACGGCACATTCACCGCGCCGTGCTGCGAGAAGCCGATCGCCGCATGCTGCGGCACATCCGCCGGCGTGCGCGGCACGCCGTGCGCTGCCAGGTAACCGGGCGACGCGACGACGACGCGCCGCACCTGGCCGACCGGCACCGCGTGCAGGCCCGAATCGGCGAGGCGCGCGATGCGCACCGCGACATCGAAGCCCTCGTCGAGCAGGTGCACGACGTGGTCGGCGAACCAGGTGCGCGCGCTGACCTGCGGGTGCGCGGCGAGGAAGTCGAGCAGCACCGGCGCGACGTGCAGCCGCCCGAACATCGCCGGCGCGGTGATCGCGAGCAGCCCTTGCGGCGCGGTGTACGCCCCGCCCGCGGTGGCCTCGGCCTCGGCGATCTCGGCCAGGATGCGCCTGCAGTCGGCATGGAAGCGCGTGCCGGCATCGGTCAGCGAGACGCTGCGCGTCGTGCGCCGCAGCAGCTGCGCGCCCACGTGCTGCTCGATCGCCGCGACCGCCCGCGTGACGGCCGGCGGCGACATGCCGAGCAGCCGCGCCGCCGGCGCAAAGCCGCGCGCGTCGGCGACGGCCACGAACACCCGCATCCCTTCGAGTCGGTCCATGCGCGCATTCTCGCCATTCCGCGCGCCGGAAGAATCAAATGCGGCCGGCGGGGATTCCGCTGCGCGGCGCGGCAGCCTAAGGTTGCGGCATGAACGACACCCCACTCTTCCACGCCGGCGAACTGGCGGTGCAGCAACGCGCCGGCGTGCGCGCCATGGTCGACGGTTTCGCGTCGCACATGATCCGCGACGCGATGCCGCTGCAGCACCAGCAGTTCTTCGCGCAGCTGCCGACGCTGTTCGTCGGCAGCCTCGATGCGATGCGGCGCCCGTGGGCCTCGGTGCTGAGCGGCGCACCTGGCTTCGCCGAGGCGCAGGACGCGCGGCACCTGCGCATCCGCGCCGGGCGCGACGCCGCCGATCCGCTGTCGGCCCACCTGGCCGTCGGCGACCCGATCGGCCTGCTGGGCCTGGAGCCGCACACGCGGCGGCGCAACCGGCTGAACGGGACGGTGACGCAGCTGGACGCCGCGCGCATCGAGGTGCAGGTCGACGCGAGCTTCGGCAACTGCCCGCAGTACATCCAGGCGCGCGAAGCGCTGCCGGCCGAGCCGGCTGCTTCGGCGGCGCGACCGGAGGCCACGCTGCTGGGTCCGCAGCTGAGCCCGCAGGCAAGCGCGCTGGTGCGCCGGGCGGACACGCTGTTCATCGCGTCGGCCTCACCGCATGCGCGCGGCGAGGCGGGCGCGGACGGTGTCGATGTCTCGCACCGCGGCGGCCGGCCGGGCTTCGTGCGGGTCGAGACGGTCGGTGCGCACAGCGTGCTGACGATCCCCGATTTCCGCGGCAACCGGCTCTTCAACACGCTCGGCAACATCGCGGCCCACCCGCACGCCGGGCTGCTGTTCATCGACTACGAGCACGGCGACGTGCTGCAGCTGACCGGCGACGCCGAGCTGGTCTGGGACGGCCCCGAGCTGCAGGCCTTCGCCGGCGCGCAGCGGCTGCTGCGGGTGCAGGTGCAGGCCGCCGTGTGGCGGCCGCAGGCGCTGCCGCTGCGCTGGTCGGCGGCCGAGTTCGCGCCGCAGCTCGCGGCCACCGGGCGCTGGGCCGATCCGGCCGGCTGAGCCAGCGCCGGTCTACGTGGCCTTGGCCAGCTGCAGCGCAGGCGTCAGCAAGGCGAGGTGCGCATCGAGTGCCTGCTGCGCGGCTGCCAGGGTGCCGGCACCTTCGAGGCGGGTGTCGTCACGCTCATCGTCGCGCCGCACCTGCGAGGGGGTGGCGTCAGCGGCCGGCGGCGTTGCGCTGCGCTGCGCCTGGACGGCTTGCTCCAGCGGGGCGCGCAGCTCATGGCCGGGCGGCAGCTCCTGTGCATAGGCGCGCCAGAAGTCGAGGCTCGCTTGCGACATCGGGTTCGGCGGCGCGGCCGTCGCGACCGCGGGATGGTCCTGCCCCGGGAGCACCGTCCGCGGTTCGAGCATCTGCTGCAGCGTGGCGATCGGGACGGCGCTCGATGGCGGAGGCTGCGAGGGCGCGGTTGACCGCGATGGCACCCGTCCCGGCGCCGGGCGCGCCGAGGGCGCCGCCGCACGCGAAGGAGAAGGCGGAGCCGGAGTCGGTACGTGCGCCTCATCGCCGGAGACCGACGCCTGCCGCACCGGTGCGGGGACCGGGGCGAAAACGCGGACGGGTGCAGCAGGCAGCGTCGCCCCTTCGCGCAGACCCTGTTCGAACAGCTGGCGTGCCGACCTGCCCTCGTCGCCGGGCGGATCCACGGCGCGCGGCGCATCGTGCACCACGGCCCGCGCCTCGCGCCAGCCGGCCTCGAAGTCGGACGCCACCGCGGGATCGGCCGGGCGAGCCGGCGTCGACACCGGTGGCGTCGGGCGTGTCGGGCGTGTCGCAGCCGGCCGCGGCATCGGTGGCTGCACGCGCTGCGGCACCCCCTCGTCGACCGGCCTCGAGGCGGCGGCGGCGGCTGGACGC
>NZ_JBFUGW010000272.1:0-8091 GCF_056402735.1 Rhizobacter sp. P3_C12 | reverse complement strand
GCTGGGCACCGAGGTCTACATCATCACGACCGACACCCACTTCGCGCACAAGGTGTGGCACGAGACCTCGCCGGCCGTCGGCAAGGCCAAGTTCCCGCTGATCGGCGACCCGACGCACAAGCTGACGCGCGCGTTCGGCGTGCACATCGAGGAAGAAGGCCTGGCACTGCGCGGCACCTTCGTGATCAACCCCGATGGCGTGATCAAGACCGTCGAAGTGCACGACAACGCGATCGCGCGTGACGTGAAGGAAACCCTGCGCAAGCTGAAGGCCGCGCAGTACGTCGCCAAGAACCCGGGCCAGGTCTGCCCGGCCAAGTGGAACGAAGGCGCCGCCACGCTGACGCCGTCGCTCGACCTCGTCGGCAAGATCTAAGACCTCTCTCTTTCCCCCTGTTCTGCCGCTCTGCGGCCCCGCCTTCGGGCGGGGTCCTGGGCGGAGCTCTACCCGAATAACACCAAACACAAAGGACGATCACCATGTTGGACGCCACCCTCCAGGCCCAGCTCAAGGGCTACCTGCAACGCCTGACGCAGCCGGTTGAACTGGTGGCGTCGCTCGATGACCGCCCCGCCTCGGGCGAGATGCGCGAGCTGCTCGAAGAGATCGCCGGCCTGAGCGAGCTGGTGAGCCTGCGCCTGGACGGCACCGACACGCGTCGACCGTCGTTCAACATCAGCCGTGCCGGTGCCGGGATGGGCGTGCGCTTCGCCGCGATCCCGATGGGCCATGAGTTCACCTCGCTGGTGCTGGCGCTGCTGCAGGCCGGTGGCCACCCGCCGAAGGTCGAGGCCGAGGTGATCGAGCAGATCAAGTCGCTGACCCGCGAGGATGGCGGCGACTTCGTGTTCGAGACCTACATGTCGCTGACCTGCCACAACTGCCCCGACGTCGTGCAGGCGCTGAACCTGATGGCGGTGCTGAACCCGCGCATCAAGCACGTCGCGATCGACGGCGGGCTGTTCCAGGGTGAAGTGGAAGGCCGCCAGATCATGGCCGTGCCCACCGTCTACCTGAACGGCGAGGTGTTCGGCTCGGGCCGCATGGAGGTCTCGGAGATCCTGACCAAGGTCGACACCGGTGCTGCGGCACGCGTGGCGGCCAAGCTGGGCCAGAAGGATGCGTTCGACGTGCTGATCGTCGGCGGTGGCCCCGCCGGCGCGGCGGCGGCCGTGTATGCGGCGCGCAAGGGCATCCGCACCGGCATCGTCGCCGAGCGCTTCGGCGGCCAGACGCTCGACACGCTGGGCATCGAGAACTACGTGTCGATCCTCGAGACGCAAGGCCCGAAGTTCGCGGCCGCGCTGGAAGCGCATGCGCGCGTCTACGAGGTGGACATCATGAACGGCCAGCGCGTCGCGGCGCTGGAGMCGGCCGCGCAGCCGGGCGGCGAGATCACCGTGACGCTGGAGAACGGCGCCGCGCTGAAGAGCCGCAGCGTGATCCTGTCGACCGGCGCGCGCTGGCGCAATGTGAACGTGCCCGGCGAGGCCGAGTACAAGAACAAGGGCGTGGCGTACTGCCCGCACTGCGACGGCCCGCTGTTCAAGGGCAAGCCGGTGGCGGTGATCGGTGGCGGCAACTCGGGCGTCGAGGCGGCGATCGACCTGGCTGGCCTGGTGGCGCACGTCACCGTGGTGGAGTTCGCCGACACGCTGAAGGCCGATGCAGTGCTCGTGAAGAAGCTGCACAGCCTGCCGAACGTGACGGTGCACACCAACGCGCAGACGACCGAGATCACCGGCGACGGGCAGAAGGTGAACGGCCTGGTCTTCAAGGACCGCGCGACGGGCACCGAGCACCGCGTGGAGCTGGCCGGCGTGTTCGTGCAGATCGGCCTGGTGCCCAACACCGAGTTCCTGAAGGGCACGCTGGAGCTGAGCAAGTACGGCGAGATCATCGTCGACGCGCGCGGCGCGACGAACCAGCCGGGCGTGTTCGCGGCCGGAGATGCGACGACGGTGCCGTTCAAGCAGATCATCATCGCCGCGGGCGATGGGGCGAAGGCGGCGCTGTCGGCGTTCGATCACCTGATCCGCACGCCGGTGGCAGCCTGAGCGACCTGAGCGACCTGAGCGAGTTGCGCAGCATTCCCGGATTTCGCTGCGCTGCATCCGGGCTACGGCATTCGTAGCCCGGGTGCAACCCGGGAAGCGGTCTCTCAAGGGCAGAATGGCCGCCCGATGATCCACCTCACCCGACTCACGATCCAGCGCGCCCGGGCCGAGCGCTTGCCGCAGATCGCCGGCAGCCTCACCTTCACGACGGTGCTGTCGGTGGTGCCGTTTCTCGCGGTGTGCTTTGCGCTCTTCACGCGCTTTCCGATGTTCAAGCGGCTCGAGGACGCGATCGAGGAGCACCTGCTGCGCAGCCTGCTGCCCGAGGAGATCTCGCGCACCGTGCTGCGCTACCTGGCGCAGTTCGCGACCAACGCGAACGGGCTGACGCTGGTCGGCTCGCTGTTCCTGGTGGTCACCGCGGTGGCGCTGCTGCTGACCGTCGAGAACGCGCTGAACCAGATCTGGAAGGTGAAGAAGAACCGGCCGTTCCTGAAGCGCGTCGGCATGTACCTGCTGATGATCGCGTTCGGCCCGCCGCTGCTGGGCGTGAGCCTGTGGGCCACGTCGTACGCGGTGAGCGCCTCGGCCGGGCTGATCGAGACGCTGCCGCCGTGGGCCAGGTTCGGCCTGACGCTCGGGCCGGCGCTGATCGGCTCGATCGCGATGGCCGCCCTCTTCCACTTCATGCCCAACACCCGCGTGCGCAAGCGCGATGCGGCCATCGGCGGGCTGATCGCCGGCATCGCGTTCGAGCTGGGCAAGCGCGGTTTCGCGGCCTATGTGCTGAAGCTGCCGACCTACAAGACGGTGTACGGCAGCTTCGCGGCGTTTCCGGTGTTCCTGCTGTGGGTGTACTTCTCGTGGCTGGTGACGCTGGCGGCGGCGCTGGTGACGTCGAACCTGGCGCGGGCGAGGAAGCAGCCGCCGGGGACCAGGAAGCCCGCGAAGGCCTGACCCGAGTCGTCACCCGCCGGTGATTCCCTCGTACGCCAGCACCGGCTCGAACTCCCGCAGCGTGGCGTAGAACGCCGCGGCATTCGCCGCATCGAAGAAGAGCGGCACGCACAGGCGGAACACCACGGCGCGCAGCACCAGCTGCCGTCGAAGCGCGTGCGGAAGGTCCAGCAACTCCAGCGACGCCGCCGGCGCGTGATGCCACGCGATGCTGTCGGCCACGAGCACGGCATGCGCGTACGCGACCGGCCGGAACGCCGGCGAGATGTCGATGACGACCGGTGCATCGCCGTCGAACAGGATGTTGCCCGCCAGGTCGGTGTGGACGAACTGGCTCGGCAGGTCGACGGGCTGCCAGCGGGACTGCAACGACCTCACCACGGCCTTGACCTCGTCGCGTGCGTCCTCGGGCACACCGCGCTCGTTCCACGCGACCTGGGCGGCAGCCGTCCATGGGTTGGTCCACGCGTCGAACGCGGCCGGCTTGCCGATGTGGCGGACCGCGCGATGAAACGCAGTGGAAGCCGCGAGCTTGTCGGCCATCCGCCCTTCGACGAAGGCGCTGTCGACATGGCGTGTCGCACCCCACCCCTGCTCGCACCAGGCCCCAGCCAGGGATCGCACCGGTGCCGCCGCCTTCAGGCCGTGGAAGTCGACGCCCTCCAGCACATCGCCCAGCCACTCGTACTTGAAGATTTCGTCGACCGGCTTCAGCACCAGGTCGCCGGCACGCACCGAACGGCCCTGCCCGCCCGGCAAACGCTCACGCAGCGGGGAGTCGGTGAAACGCCGGACTGCTTCATCCATCGCCACCACCCATCACGCGCCGGTGGAATGCACGGGCTTGCGCGCCCACAGCACCGACAGGAACTCCTCGCCGAACACCTCCGCCCCCGGCGGCGGCTTCAGCATGCGCCGCGTGCCCTGCACCTCGAGCCCCGTCGCCCAGATGGCGCGCAATTGCGCCTCGGTGTAGCCCAGGCCGCCGCCGAGCGTGCGGCGCTCGTAGACCTCGGCGTCCGACAGCCCGCTGCCGCCTTCTGGGCGGAAGCACACCAGGCCGAACCAGCCGCCCGGGCGCAGCGCCTCGCTGACCAGCTGCACGTAGGTGTGCCGACGGTGCGGGGCCAGGTGGTGGAAGCAGCCGGAGTCATAGACAAGGTCGAAGCTGCCCGCCGGCATGCCGAGCTCGAAGACCGACTTGCAGTGCCAGCGCACCGGCACGCCGAGTTCGTTCGCGCGCTGCGTGGCCCAATCGATCGCCGCCTGCGCGTAGTCGACGCCGTCGACCTCGAAGCCGCGGCTCGCGAGGAAGCGCGCGTTGCGGCCGTTGCCGCAGCCGATGTCCAGTGCCCGCAGGCCGGGGGCCGCATGCGCATCGGCCCATTCGGCGAGGTTCTCGTCCGGCGCGTCACCGAAGAACGGCACCGGCTTCTGGCGATCGGCGTAGAAGTCTTGCCACCAGTCGCCTGCACGGCCGGCGAACCAGCCGTCGAGCATCGCCAGCACGGCCGCTTCGCCGCAGATGAGTTCATCGGGCATCGGCGAAGGCGTCGGTGGCCGTGACCAGCGCCGACGTGATGCCCGGCTCCATCGACGAATGCCCGGCATCGGGCACCACGACCAGCTGGGCCGAGGGCCATGCATCGGCCAGCGCGAAGGCATAGCGCACCGGGCAGATCACGTCGTAGCGGCCGTGCACGATGGTGCAAGGCAGGTGGGCGATGCGCGGCACGCCGGCGAGCAGCTGGTTGGGCGTGAGGAAGGCGCCGTTGACGAAGTAGTGCGCCTCGAGCCGCGCGAGGTTCAGCTCGAAGACGGCGTCCTGCGGCCGCAGCGGCTCGACCGGCAGCGGGATGAGCCGCAGGCAGGCGCCCTCGTAACTGCTCCAGGCGCGCGCCGCGGGGGCGTGCACGGCGGGGTCGGGGTTGCTCAGGCGGCGCTGGTAGGCCGCGAGCAGGTCACCGCGTTCGTCGGGCGGGATGGCACCGGCGAAGACCTCCCACTCCTTCGGAAAGAACTGCCGCATGCCGTGCAGCCACCACTGCTGCTCCTCGGTGCTGGCGAGCCAGATGCCGCGCAAGACGAGGCCGAGGCAGCGCTCGGGGTGCGCCTGTGCATAGGCCAGCGACAGCGTGGAGCCCCACGAGCCGCCGAACACCAGCCATTGCGCGATGCCGAGCCGCTCGCGCAGGCGCTCCAGGTCGGCGATCAGCAATGCGGTGGTGTTCTCGCGGCATTCGCCGGAGGGCGTGGACTTGCCGGCGCCGCGCTGGTCGAGGAGCACGATGTGGTAGCGGGCGGGATCGAAGAAGCCCCGGTCGGCTGCCGAGGTGCCGGCGCCGGGGCCGCCGTGCACGAAGATGACCGGGATGCCGGCGGGATTGCCGCTGCGCTCCCAGTAGAGCGAGTGCAGGTTGCCGGCGGGCATGAACCCTGTTTCCAGCGGTTCGATGGGTGGGTAGTGGGTGCGCAGGGTCATGCGCGCTGACTTTAGGCGAAAACGTCAGCGGCAGCGGCAGGTGCAACACGGCCGCCATGAGTGGAACCGGTCGCCACAGCGGCAGGGTTTGAGGGGCGGTGCGCCGCAATCGGGGCCGCAGTGCGGCAGCGCCAGCAGGTGATCGGCCCACTCGCCGCGCTCGGTGCGTGCGCGCAGGTGCGGCAGCTGGCCGGGCTCGCGCACGACATCGAGGTAGACCCACTGCCGGCGCAGGCGATCGACCACGTAGTAGCGCTCGATGTCGCGGTCCATGCAGCGGATGGCCTGGGCGATGTCGATGCGCCATTTGAGCTGGCTGTGGCCGATGTGGGTGATGAGGTCGTGGTGCGGGGGGCGCGTGGACAGGGTGATGCAGTTGATCTCGTAGCCCTTCATGCCAGGTTTCCCTTCCTCTGCTGCCGATGTGGTCCTGAATGAAGCCCTTGAAGCTCAAAAAATAATCCAAAGACTTCGTTTGGTATCCCAAAGTTAACACTTCGAAACCCAAAGAAGGTGGAGGACTTGTGCAGATGCCGCAATCCTTCCCGGATGAAAAAGAGTCCAGGCAAGAAGCTCGCGGCCCGCGATGTGTTCGCCCGCAACCTGCGCCGGGTGCGGCGCGCGCGGGAGATGTCGCAGGAAGCGCTGGGCCTGGAAGCGGAGATCACGCGCCCCTACATCAGCAGCGTAGAGCTTGGGCGGCGCAACATCTCGATCGACAACATGGGGCGCCTGGCCGACGCGTTGCGCGTGCCGCTGCGCGACCTGGTCGACCCGGACAAGTTCACCGACCTCGACGAGGCCTGAGGGACATCGCGCGAGCGGTGTAAGAAGCCGCGCACCGGGCGCGACGCACACGGATCCTCACTCCTCAGGGAATCCGCATGTTCACTCGTCGCCAGTTCTCCACGCGTGTCGCCGCCACGGTCGGGCTTGCTGCCACCGCGCGCCTTGCTTCGGCTCAATCTGCATCAGCGCCCGCAGCTGCCACCGCGCCGGGCGTTCGCAATGTCGTGCTCGTGCATGGCGCCTATGCCGATGGGTCGTGCTGGTCTGACGTGATTGCGCTGCTACAGCGCGCCGGGTTGCGCGCCACGGCGGTGCAGAACCCGCTCACTTCGCTGGCCGACGACGTGGCGGCCACGCAGCGCATCCTGGCGCTGCAAGACGGGCCGACGCTGCTGGTCGGGCACTCGTGGGCGGGCACGGTGATCAGCGAGGCTGGGGTCGATCCGAAGGTTGCGGGGCTGGTCTACGTGGCCGCGCGTGCGCCTGATGCGGGGGAAGACTACGGCGCGCTGGCCGCCAAGTTTCCGACGCCTCCGGCGAGCGCCGGGCTCGTCAAGTCGGGTGGGTTTGCGCAGCTGAGCGAAGAGGCCTTCCTGCGTGACTTTGCGGGTGACGTGCCTGCCGAGAAAGCTCGCGTGCTGTATGCGCTGCAGGGGCGCATTGCGGAGACGCTGTTTGCGTCACGCACCACGGTGGCCGCCTGGCGCAGCAAACCGAGCTGGTATGCGGTGTCGACGCAGGATCGGACGACCTCGCCGGAATTGCAGCGGTTCGTGGCTGCGCGGATGAAGGCGAAGACGGTTGAGATCGCGTCTAGCCATGTGTCGTTGATCAGCCATCCGCGGGAGATTGCGGGGGTGATTCTTGAGGCTGTGAAGCAGGTGACTGTCGGCGGCTGAAGCGCACAGGGCCTCAGCGGTTGCTGCCCTTGGCTCAAGCCGATTCAACGACGGCTCCACAGCGGTTTGCTGACCTCGGCCGGCCTGCGCGCTTGACCGTGCACTGGCGCTCGTGTGAAGGGAAAGAGTTCACATGATTTCGGGCGCACCAGAAAGTTGCAGCATGTAACCGTCCCTGCCACACTTCCCGTGACTACACGGGAGGCAAGATGCCAAGGACGCCCAAGACRACGCCTGAGCAGGATGGCGAGATCTCTTTCACCATGGTCAAGTTCACCATGAAGGGATCAGATACGAGCATGCAGAAGGGCATGGACGCGATCAAGTCAGCGTTCRTGCAGGCGGGATTTATCCCGGCTCTGCCAGACTCGCGAGTGCGTCCAAGCGGTGTCAAGCAACTTCAAGTCGCAGCTTCAGACGCAGAACCGGAAGTGGGCGACGAGGTCGCCGATGCCGTAGAGACGGACAGCGAGACCGCAGAAGTTGCACCCGCTCCGGCGTCGAAGAGGCCCGCGACGCCTCGTAAAGCGCCCAACTTCAAGGTCATCAAGGATTTGAAATTCGACGATGTCTCGCCGACGCTCAGCGAATTCGTCGCCGAGAAGGACCCGCAGACGACGCTCGATCGCTACCTCTGCATCGCATATTGGTTCAAGCACACTGACGTGGTCCAATTCTGATGGACACCTCGATGGGAGATTTTCCCGCAGAGGACGAGAAGAGCATGACCGAGAAGAAGAGAGCCCGCCGGGCATTTGATGCGGCGTTCAAGCTGCAAGTGGTTCGCATGGTGCGAGACCAGGGATTGAGCGTCGGGCAGGTGTGCCGCGACATGAACTTGACGGACAGTGGCGTGCGCCGCTGGCTCGAGCAGTTCGACGAGGAAGCGGCGGGCCGCCCCGGCGC
>NZ_JBFUGW010000271.1:0-8105 GCF_056402735.1 Rhizobacter sp. P3_C12 | reverse complement strand
GGTCGTGGCGCCATGCCGGCGATGCGGCGGGCTACGACGGGCCGGTCGCCGCCATCGCGCCGGACCTCGGCGGCGGGCTGCTGGTCTCGCCCGGCGGCGGCATCGCGCCGCTGCGCCTGGTGCCGGACGCGAGCCACGCGGCCGAAGGCTGGCTGTGGAGCGAGGCGATCGCCTTCGACACGCTCGCCCACGAATGGAACCGGCTGCATGCGCGCATCGACCTGCCCGCCGGCAGCCACGTGCAGTTCTTCGTCGCCACCGGGGCCCGCGCCGCGCCGCCGCCGGGGCCTGCGGCGGACGGCAGCTTCGGCCAGCCGTGGCGCGCGGTCGGGGTCGACGTGTCGGACTTCTTCATCGACCTCGGCGGCACCGGCAGGCAGGAGGCGCTGTGGATCGGTGCGCGCTTCGGCAACGACCTGCATTCGACGCCGGTGCTGTCGCAGGCGCGCGTGGATTTCGACCAGGCGAGCTACCTGCCCGAGCTGCCCGCGATCTACCGGGAGCCGCGGGACGGCAATTTCCTGCTGCGCTACCTGAGCCTGTTCGAGAGCTTCTTCGACGAACTCGAGGCCACCACGGGCCACCTGCCGGCGTTGCTGAATCCGGCATCGGCGCCGGTGGATGCGCTGGCCTGGCTGGCCGGCTTCCTGGCATTGCCGCTGCCCGAGGTGCAGGATGCCGCTGCGCAGCGCGGGTCGATCGCCGGGGCCTTCGCGCGCTACGCACGGCGCGGCACGGTTGCCGGCCTGCGCGACGCGCTGCGCGACGAGGCCGGCGTGCGCGCCGTGATCGACGAGCCGCTGCAGGCGCTGGGCTGGTGGGCCATGCCGGCGCCATCGACGTCGTGCGAGCCCGGGCAGGCCGGCACCTGGACCGACGGCGGCGACTCGATCCTCGGCTTCAACACGGTACTGCCGTCGTCCGAGCCGCAGGGCGCCGTGCTCGGCAGCACCGCCACGCTCGACCGCTCGCAGCTCATCACGCAGGACGAGTTCGGCACCCCGCTGTTCGAGGGCGCGGCCTACCGCTTCCTGGTGCGGCTGTATCCAGGCGACCTGCAGTGCGCGGGCACGCTCGACCAGGTGCGCGCGATCGTCGAGCGCGAGAAACCCGCGCACACGCTCTACGACCTGTGCGTGATCGGCGCGGGCCTGCGCGTGGGCTACCAGGCCAGCCTCGGCATCGACACCTTGCTCGGTGGCGGGCCGGCCGAGCCCGGCCGGCTGGGCGACGCGGCCCTGGTGCTGGGCGGACAGCCGCGCGCGCGCCTGGGCATGGACAGCCATGTCGGCTCGGGAGCGCAACTTTGATGGACACCAGGAGAACACACATGCGAGACGAATCGGTCGAATGCGATGCGCTGCGGAGCTTTTCCCGGCCGCGCTATTTCCACGGTCAACTGCTCGACGTTCGTCATTTCGAATCCGAGCAGGCCTACTTCAAGCGCAAGCAATGGATGCTCAACCGCCTGGTCGACGGCTTCGGCGTGGTGTGCGGACTCGACGTGCAGCTGGGTGCCGACGACCACAGCGTCGTCGTGCTGCCTGGCCTCGCGCTCGACAAGCAGGGGCGCGAGATCGTCGTGCCCGGCCGATCGAAGCCGCTGGCGATCCCGTCGCGCCCGGCGCCCGAACCCGAGCCCGAAGGCGACGCGACGGGTGCTGCGGGCAACGACGGCCAGCACGGCAAGGGCGGCAGGAATGACCGGAACGGCCGGAACGACAGGAACGGCGAAGGGCATTGCGATGACGACTGGGTCCACCTCGTGGTCTGCTACGAGGAGTGCAAGACCGATCCCGAGCCGGTCCTGGCCGGCGGCTGCGACAGCACCTCGCGCTGCTCGCCCGGCGCGATCCGCGAAGGCTATTCGCTCGCGTTGCAGGCCGGCAAGGCACCCGACATCCCGGTCGACTCGGACATCCCGGGGCTCATCAAGGGCAACAGCGTGAACTACCGCGCGCTCGCCGAGTGGGTCAGCATGCCCTGCGATTGCGAGACCGGCCCGGGCTGCATCACGCTGGCCAACATCCACCTGCCCGCGGCCGAGAAGACGCTCGAGCTGTCGGACATCGACATCGCGGTGCGGCCGATCGTCTACGGCCTCGACGTGCTCTGGGAACTGGTGCTCGCGCTCAGCCACGAGACGCAGAGCCGGCGCGGCGGCAAGTACTGAAAGGAATGACCATGGCTTCCATGACGACAGGCTCGGGCGGTTGCGGTTGCGGCGGGGGTTGCGGCGGCGGCTGCGGCGGTGCGGCCACGCTGGCTGCGGGTGGCACGATGGCGCGCGGCTCGATCGAGCGGCCGCGCTTCTTCCCGCGGCAACTCGTGACACCCGACGATCTCACGCTCGGGCAGGACTACTTCCGCAACCGGCTGCGGCGCATGAACCGCTACCTGCACGGCTGGGGCGTGGTGTGTGGAGCGCGCGTCGAGGCGAGCACGCGGGCGTGGTGCGTGGTCGTGCACCCCGGCTACATCCTCGGGCCGTATGGCGACGAGATCGTGGTCGAGCAGGACCTGTGCTTCGACCTGCGCACGCGCTGCCTCTCGGTGGGCAGCAGCGATGCCTGCGATGACATCGCGATCGATCCGCTGTGCCCCGACCGCACGGTCTCGACGCGCCAGCCCGATGCGCCGCTCTATGTCGCGCTGCGCTACAAGGAGATGCCGGCGCGCCCGGTGCGCGTGCAGCCGGTGGGCTGTGGCTGCGACGACACGAGCTGCGAGTTCTCGCGCTGGCAGGACGGCTACGAGATCTGCGTGCTGGATGCCTGCCCCGATTCGCATGCGGCGCCGCCGCCGGTCGACCAGTTCCTGCAGCCCGGCAGCATTCCCGATTGCCCGCCGTGCCCGAGCGAACCGTGGGTGGTGCTGGCGGTGGTGACGGTGGATGCGCAGGGCAAGGTGGGCGCGGTCGACAACTGCAAGTGCCGGCGCATGGTGCGCACGCTGGCGCCGTTCTGGTGGCAGTGCGCCAACCCGGCGCCGCAGGCCCAACCCGTGCCCGCACCCGCACCCGCGCCTGTACCGGTCCCGACCACCGAGCCGGGCAGAAGGCCGGTTCGTCCGATTTCATGACAGTGGGATGCCCGTGCGAGCCACTGCGCAGAAATCCCCAGCCGGTCGCGCGGTCGAGGCGGTGCGCGGCGGCGGCCGGCCGCTGCCGCCGCAGGTGCAGCAGGAAGCGGCCGAGCGCTACGGCTTCGGCTTCGGCCACGTCCGGCTGCATGACGGGCCGGCCGCGCACGCCGCCGCGAAATCGCTGAACGCTTCGGCGTACACCCTCGGCAGCGACATCGCCTTTGCCGCCGGGCGCTACGAGCCCGAGGCGCCACAGGGCCGTGCGCTGCTGCGGCACGAGCTGCGGCACGTCGCGCAGCAGCACTGGGCTGCGGCATCGCTCAGTCCGCAMGTGGATGCGGGAGATTCCGCGCACGAGCGCGATGCGCGCGAGTTGTCGGCCGCGCAGGTGCCGGCGCTGTCCGAGCAGCGCATCCAGTGCGCGCCGGAGGAAGAGCCCTACTCGCTGGGCACCGGGCTGGTCGACACGATCGGGCGCAAGGCGACCAGCGACGCGTCCTGGCCGTTCATCAAGGCCGTCCTCGAGGGTTTCGTCGGCGGGTTGAAGTCCGACGTCAAGGCGGGGCGCGCCGACGACGCGAAGTCCCATCTCTCCGAGCTGATGGTGCCGTGGAACGCGGCCAGGTTCTATGGCGGCTACCTGGTCGGCCTGGTGATCGGCCTGGTCAGCCCGATCACGGATCTGGTGAAGGGCGTGGTCGGCCTGGTCAAGCTGGGCCTGGCGGGGCTGGAGTGGCTGGCGAAGTGGTCGCCGGTGGGCGTGGCCATCAGTGCCGAGCGGCAACGGAAGATCGCGCGGCTCAGCCTGAAGCTCAACGAGCTGATGGGCGAGCTCGGCGGCTCGCTGGCGGCTTTCGTCACCGATCCGAAGGGCACCGTGCAGAAGTTCTCCGGGTTCCTGGACAACCTGATGCAGATGGCGCTGTCGAAGGCACGCAGCATCGGCGCGAGTGGCGCGCACGCGATCTTCGATTTCCTCGGCGAGGACTTCTACGAAATGGGCAAGGGCATCGGCGAGGTCATCGGGACGCTGGTCGCCCAGGTGCTGCTGCTGGTGTTCAGCGAGGCGATCGGCAACCTGATCGCCAAGGGGGCGAGCTTCGTCGGCAAGGCCGCCGAATTCGTGGCCGGCAGGGCGGTCGAGGCCTTCACGTGGCTCAAGGGCCTCTTCGTCGAGGCGGCGGGCCTGCTGCGCAATGCGGTCAAGGGCGCGCTGAAGCTGTTCGAGGGCGTGGTCAACAAGGCGGTCGAAGCCTTCGATGCGCTGGTCGCCCTGTTCAGCGAAGCCGCGGCGGTCGACATGGCCGGCGAGAAGGTCGCCGCCGGTGTCGGCAAGGGCGCCGGCGGGGCGGTGTCCACCAACATGGAATCGCGCATGGTGAGCGGGGCCCGGACCACGCCGACGACGGTGGCGGAACTGAGGACGCCCAAGGTGCACCCGTCCAATGTGGGCAAGGAGGCCGGTGTTGCGAAGCCGGCGGCCGAGGTGCCCAAGCCCGCGTCGGCGGCGACGCAGGCCGAGACGCAGGCCGAGACGTTGACACCGGGCCAGCAGCGTCAGAAAGACATTCTCGAGGAGTTCACGGAGCGCCAGGAACTCGCGGAACCGGCCGTCCTGCGAGAGCAAGAGGGCAAGAACGTCATCCGCACCCGCAAGCAGGCAGGAGTGAGCCTCGAGGAAGACCATCACATCGCCACGCGTTACCTGAGCAAGAACAAGGCGCTGTTCGAATCTGCCGGGACGCACGTCGACGCGGACCTGAACCTGATCAAGGACTTCCCCGAGCACGGGCAACTGCGCGGCTGGTACGACTGGAAGGGCCGGGCCTACAAGTTCAACATGAAGGGGCACCATCCTGGCTACAACCGAAGGGTGACGGACACCCTGAGCAGGGCCGTCCCGCCGGGACTGCCTCCGGATGCAGCGCTGAGTCGGATCATCAACATGAACGCCCGATTGGAAACCATCATTCGGCAGCATCCCGAGGTCCTCTCGCATGGACCGGACATCCTGCCGGCCGCCCTGCGGAACCTGACCTTCTAGGCCCTCATCGACGCCCGGATGCCCCGCCATGGCCCCAACCAGTCGCACCGCCCCTCCAGCCGCGCGCGCACAGCGCGGCGCGGCAGGCCCCGTGCCGATGGGGCACGCGCCGACGATCCGGGAGACAGTAGCGCCGGCCAACGATGCCTCCGAGCACGAGGCCGACCGCATCGCCGAGGCCGTGCTGCGAGGCCGGCGCTGGCACCGGYCGGGCCAGGGCGGATGGTCCGCGGCCAGCGAGGCTGGCGGCGACCCTGCGCCGATCCGGCGCTCTCCCAAGGCTGTCGACGCCGCAACGCCCACCCCCGCCCCGGCGCTGCTGCTGGTGGGGGACGATGCCGAGCTGACGCGCGGGCAGATGCGCAAGAGCGATTTCATGAGCGCCTTGCGCGCCGGCATCTGCGCCTCGGTCGATGCGGCACTGGCGGGCACCGGGCGCGACTCGCAAGGCTGTCCGTGGATCGAGCACTGGCTCGGCTACTACGAAGCGCGCAGCGCCGCCGACATCGAGCGCGCGCTGTTGCGCTATGCGCCCGAGGCCGCCGGCGCGTCGAGCGCCGCGCAGTGCATCGGCCTCGTCACGGCGCGCGTGAGCCAGAGCGCCAGGCGATGGGCGAAGACGGGCGAGCTCACGGGGCTGCCCGAAGAGATGCCGGGTGCCGGCGGCGCCGGCGGCCTGCTCGCGGGCGTCGGCGCGATGTTCTTCAAGCCGCGTTCGGGGGGTGCGCACGCGGCCGACCCGGTCTCGGTTCGCGAGCAGCTCGGCCGCGGCGAATCGCTCGGCAGCGGCTTGCGCGCGCGCATGGAAGGCGCCTTCGGCACCAGCTTCGCGGCCGTGCGGCTGCACACGGATGGCACGGCGGCGCGGCTGTCGAACCAGCTCAACGCGCGCGCCTTCGCCGTCGGGCCGCACGTCGCGTTCGGCGGTGGCGAATTCCAGCCCGGCACGCCGGCGGGCGATGCGCTGATCGCGCACGAACTCGCGCACGTGGTGCAGCAAGGGCATGCGGTCGCCGCGCCGGACCGGGAATCGATGCCGGCCGCCGGTGCCGTGTCCGAGGCGCTGGAGCGCGATGCGGACCGCTCGGCCGCCGGCGCCGCGGCAGCGCTGTGGGGCGCCRGATCGTTCGCCGAGCTGCGGCGCGAGGCCCGGCCACGCCTGCGCTCGGGCCTCGGCCTGCAGCGCTGCGCCAAGGACCCGAAGCCCGTGTCCAGCCCGCAGGTGAAGGTCAAGCTGACGCCGGCCCAGGAGCGCCAGGAGTCGCTGTCCGGCGCCAGCGAACGGCTGCGCGACGTCAACAAGTGGGTCTCGTATCAACAGAAGGCGCAGGGGGTTCCGAGCGTCAAGGGTGTCAGCAACCTCGACGGCGAGCAGGCCGGCAACGTGGCCACGGCCATCGAGCTGCTGACCAAGGCGAGCGCACTGTCCGGCGCGAAGTCGCTGGATGAGCTGCGGCCGAAGCTCAAGGAGGTGGTCGACCAGGCCCAGGTCGCCAAGCACCCCAACACCGGGTACGGCGGGCAGCAGGATGCGATGGCGAGCCAGCACGCGTTGAACCTGGCGATCACCGCGTCGAACGAACTCGACGAGCTGGTGGTCAAGCTCAGCGCGTCGCTCGACATGAAGGGCATCAAGAAGGACACCGACGCCATCGCCACCGCGCTGGCGGGCGCCCAGGCCGATCCGGGCTCGATCTTCGACGCCAAGGACAAGATCGACAAGGCCGTCGGCTCGATCCGCAAGCAGATCCTCGAGATCCAGTCGCGCGACACCGAGACGCCCAAGGCCATGCAGAACGTCCTCTTCGTGCTGCGCAGCTTCCTGGCGCTGAATGCGCCGGCGCGGGCCAAGCCGCCGACGGACGACGAGATCAAGGCGTTCACGAGCGGGGCGCGCGGCARCCTGGCACACGACTTCGACGTCGTCTTCGGCCAAGGCAAGGAGGTCCATGGCTTCGACGCCTTCCTGCTCTATGCCGACCTGCTCGAGAAGCAGCTCGCCGTGCGCGCCCAGATGGCGGCGGCCAAGGTCGATGCCGCGCCGATTCCGACGCAGGGCAACGCCGAGGACTTCTTCAAGTCGCTCAAGCCCAGGAAGAACGACCAGGTGTTCCAGGCCTACCAGGACTACGCCGCCGCCTTCTTCTTCCATGGCCATGTGGCCTCGCTGGCCGACATGAACGTGACCGACGTCTCCGAGCTCTACCAGCGGCCGCTGTCGATCTTCGGCCTGCGTCGCCTGGTGTGCACCGGCTATGCCTTGCTCGGCGCGCACCTGCTGGGCAAGGCGGGCGCGGTCCTGAAGGAGTTCGTGGTCGCGGTGCGCGCCACCGACCAGGACATCGCCACCGACCGGATCGACGAGGGCCACGCGCTGGCCCACGTGGTGCGCGACGGCAAGAACGCCTGGGTGTCGAATGGATTGATCGTGTCCAGCGAGGCGGGCGGCATCGGCCCCGACGCGGTGGCGTGGGAGAAGAGCAAGGCGCCGCTGCGCACGGCCACGGGCCCGACCATCAACGAAGCGAACCAGCGGCTGGCCGAGTTGCTGGCCAGGCTGAGGGATGCGCCGCCCAAGAGGCCCGCAGCCGGCGGCCCGAAGCGCAAATAGGCGGCACGCATGAAACAGGCTCCGACAGACCACAAGGCGGCAGCGGCCGGCGGGCGCGCGGCGCGCGACGTGCGGGGGCGCGGCCGTTTCGCGGAACCGCTGGGCCCGCGCGATGACGCGATGGAAGCCGAAGCGCATCGCGTCGCACAGGCCGTGGCGGGCGGCGCATTGTCGGGCGGCGCACCCGGCGCGCTCGGGGACGCCTGGTCGTCCGCCGCGCACGGCCCGCGCCGCGAGGGCACGACGATCCGGCTGGCGCCCAAGGAGTCCGCACCGGAGCAGGACGCCGGCGCCATGCCGGCCGCTGCGGCGCAGGCGCCGGTGCCCGCATCGGCCGGTGCGCCGGCACGCGGCGACCTGCTGGCC